>JAFMSA010000492.1 GCA_017353855.1 Alphaproteobacteria bacterium | reverse complement strand
GCTTCGCAATACCGCAGGTAGGTCGATCGCGCGAGCACGTCGACCTGCGCGCCGGCGTCGTTGACGTAGTATTCACGCTGCACGGCAAATCCGGCCTTGGCGAGCAGCCCCGCCAGCGCATCACCGACCACGGCGCCGCGGCCATGCCCGACATGCATCGGCCCGGTGGGGTTCGCCGACACGAATTCGACATTGACAGGCCTGTCCCCTCCGATCGCCGAATCGCCAAAGCTCGTGCCGGCGCGGAGGATCGCGCGCAGCTGCGCGTGCCATATCTCCGGGGCGAGCCTGGCGTTAATGAACCCCGGCCTGGCCGGTGCGGCGCTGAACCCGGTACCCCGGTAATCGCCGCTTATCAGCTCCTGGGCCGCAATTGCACGTGCGATCCGCTCTGCAAGCACCATCGGGTTCTCTTTGACCGCCCCGGCAAGCACCATCGCCGCATTGCTCGCGAGATCTCCATGCGCAGGATCGCGCGGCGGCTCGACCGTGACCCGGCCGAAATCGAGCCCGGACGGCAATTCGCCCCTTGCTGCCAGTTCACCAAGCGCCGCCAGCACGAGGCGGCGAAAATCACTGAAAACGTCGGTCATACCCGAGGGCCGGCTGCCGATTTGGACATGGGTTCAAGCAATTCCCGGCGACGGGCCGCCTATCCGGCGCCGCGCCAATCGCCGCCACGCGCTCATTCCCGCTACCACTTCGGGGTCCATCTTCACCGCTGTTCAAGTCGGCGCGTCGGTGTCGAACAAGCGGTGATGCTCGTCGAGCGCAAATCGGTCCGTCATCCCGGCCAGATAATCGGCGGCAACGCGCGCGGTCCGGGGCTCGTCAGGGCCGGCTGCGAGACAACGCCATTCGCGCGGCAGGCATTGCGGCTCGGCGAGGTAAAGGGAGAAGAGCTCGCGGACGACCCGGCGCGCCTTGGAGCTCATGCGGTTAACCCGGTAATGGCGATACATCCGTTCAAACAAAAAATCCTTCAGGGCCCTGTCGTTGCGCCGCATCTGCTCGGAGAAGCCCACAAGCGGCATCCTACAGCCACGGATCTCGTCCGCCGATCCGACCCCGCTGTCGGCGAGCCGCCTGCGCGTCTCATCGATCAGATCTCCGACCATCCGGTCAATCAGCCGCCGCACGGCTTCGTGCGTGAGGCGCCCCTCCTCGAGCCCCGGATAATGCGACGCCACCGCATCGAAAACCGGACCGACAAGCGGCACATCGCCGAGATCGGCGACGGCAAACAACCCGGCACGCAGCCCGTCATCGATATCGTGATTGTTGTAGGCGATGTCATCGGACAGCGCGGCCACCTGCGCCTCGGCGCTCGGGAACGTGTCGAGCGCCAGCCGGTGACTGCGATCGTATTCGGCAATCGTCGGCGGCACGGGCCGCTCGATACCCTCGCCGCGCAGCGGGCCGTTATGCTTGACGGTACCCTCGAGCGCCTCCCAGGTCAGATTGAGACCGTCAAACTCGGCATACCGGCGCTCGAGACGGGTCAGGATGCGCAACGTCTGCTCGTTGTGCGAGAAGCCGCCGAACCGCGCCATCTCGGCGTTGAGCGCCTCCTCGCCGGCATGACCGAACGGGGTGTGGCCGAGGTCATGAGCCAGCGCCACCGCCTCGGCAAGATCCTCGTCGAGACCAAGCGCACGGCTGATGGTCCGCGCGATCTGAGCGACCTCAAGCGTATGCGTCAGCCGTGTGCGGTAATGATCGCCTTCGTGGTAGACGAAAACCTGCGTCTTGTGGGTCAGCCGCCGGAAAGCGGTCGAATGGATGATGCGGTCGCGGTCGCGCTGAAACGGCGAGCGCATCGGATGCTCTGCCTCCGGGTAGAGCCGCCCGCGCGACTCCTGCGGCTTGGAGGCATAGGGCGCAGGACGGATCCGACGGATCATATGATGGACCCTACGCTGGCCCCTTCCTGTCGTCCACCCTGCTGCGCAGGCCGCCTCACCAACCGCCTGTTGCAGTGAGACACCTTCAACAAACTATTACTGGAGCCGGTAGACGCGCGGCAGGACCCGCTTGTCCTGCCCGGTCGTGAACGGACCCAGATCCACCGGCAGCTGCCGGCGCACTATTCGGCGGCGTGGGCTCCCCGCAGGAGCGCGGTCTGCTTCTCGTCGACCGCGCCGCTGGCGTGTAACGCAACGCGGTAGTGGTGTTCAGCCGCCTCGCGCGTGATCAGCCCGTCGGCGACGTCGAGGGCGACCTGGTCCGGATCGCGCTCGGCCGGCCTGCCGAAACCGCCGCCGCCGGGCGTTTCGAGCCGGATGTAGTCGCCTCCCGGCACGCTCTGCCGCCCTTTCGGGCCGATCGGCTTGCCCGAGACCAGCGTCACCCGGCCGGCCGCGCCATTGCCCCCGCCATCGCGGCCGCGCGCCGGGTTGGCGACCCGCTCAAAATTGCACAGCATTGCAATCGGCGTCCCTTCGGCGCCCCCCAGCTCGATGACCTGGCCGAGACCGCCGCGGAATTGCCCTGCCCCGCCGGAGCCCTCCCGAAACTCCCGCCGGCGGAACAGCACCGGCGCTACCGACTCGGTCGCCTCGACCGGGATCGTGCGCACGCCGCTCGGGAACGCCGTCACATCAAGCCCGTCCCTTCCAGGCCGGGCACCGGCTCCGCCGCAGTGGAAAATCGCGGTGCTGAATGGCCGGATATCAGGACGCGGGCGCCCTTCCTCGACGCCGAGTTCGTCGAGCACGTCGGCACCGCCATAGATTTGCGGGATCCACAGCGATGAGGCGCCCTCGGCCGGCACGCCGCC
The DNA here is from genome assembly GCA_017353855.1 of Alphaproteobacteria bacterium. Taxonomy (GTDB): domain Bacteria; phylum Pseudomonadota; class Alphaproteobacteria; order ATCC43930; family CGMCC-115725; genus AP-15. Next base: position 1,287 of record JAFMSA010000492.1, on the reverse strand, counting down.
TTCCATGACCTGATGCAGGCAGCCGAAGACCACATCGGGCAGCATGTGGCCGACAGTGTGCCGCGCCGCGACGGCGCGCGGCCGCCTGGCATTCAGCAGGCAGCCTTCGGGGGCGCTCACCGTGATCGGTGCAAGCGAGCCGGCATTGTTCGGCACCTCCGGCGCGACCAGGCATTTGACGCCAAACGCAGTATAAGCGGTCGTGTAATTGAGCACCACGTTGATGCCAAAGGCGCTCGCCGGCGAGGTTCCGGTATAATCGACATGGATGCCGTGCTCGCCGATCGTCATTTCGGCCGCCAAGGTCAGCGGACGGTCGTAGCCGTCCATCGTCAGGCTGTTGCGGTAAGAGCCCCTTTTCAGCTTGCCGATCGCCTCGATCGTCGCCTGCCTCGACGTTTCAGTAATATGTTCGCCGAGCCTGTCGAGATTGGCGATGTCAAATTCCTCCATCATCTCGACAAGCCGGCGGCTGCCTTCGTCGTTGCACGCGGCAAGCGCATAAACATCGCCCTCGACCTGCAGGGGCTCACGCACATTGGCCCGTACGAGGCGCAGCAGGTCCTCGTTCATCCGGCCTTCGCGCGCCAACGGCAGCAGCGGGATCGACAGGCCCTCCTCGTAGACCTGGCGCCCGTCGGGCCCCATGCCGAGCCCTCCGATATCGACGACGTGGACCGTGCTGGCAAAGAGACCAACCGGCTCAGCGTGCAGAAAGGTCGGGCTGACGACAGTCAGATCATGCAGGTGCCCGCAGGTCAGCCACGGATCGTTGGTGATGTAGTGGTCGCCCGGGCGCATCGTCTCCAACGGAAAGGCGTCGAGGAAATGCTTCACCGCCGCCGCCATCGAATTGACATGACCCGGCGTGCCGGTCACCGCTTGCGCGAGCATGTTGCCGTCGCGGTCGAACACGCCGGCCGAGAGGTCCCCCGCTTCGCGCACGGTCGTCGAGAATGCGGTGCGCACCAAGGTCTGCGCCTGCTCCTCGACAACCGCGATCAGTCGGCTCCACATGATCTGCGTGTGGATCTGCGACAAGGCGGTGTTGGGTCGCGAAATCATGGCAATCAGCTCATCCCGGGATGCTAACGCGGAGTTTCATCCTACGTTCGCGGCTGAGGGGGCGCAACGAGCCCGGTAACCGCAGCCTCGCGCCGGAAACCAGCTTGTGCAGCGCGAGGAGCGACCTCTCCTCGGGCCGCAAGGCACCGATGACGACAACGCTCCGGGAGACTGCGCCAGCCAAGTATAAAGCGCGAAAGCCGGCCGAAACGGCAGAACTCG
>JAFMSA010000073.1 GCA_017353855.1 Alphaproteobacteria bacterium | reverse complement strand
TCGCCGAGCGCGAGGAAACGATTCGGGAGCAGCGGGAAACGATCCGCGACCAGCGCGAGCGTCTCGACGCGGCGGCCGAGATGGTGTGCCGCCGCCAGGAAGAGGAGTAGCCGGCAGTTCCCGGCGCTGCTCGAGGATCTGCGCCCCAAACCGAGAGCGCCGCCGTGGTGGCGGCGCTGGCGGAAGTGATACGGCTGCGGCGCCGAGTCACCGGGCGACAGAGTTGGCCGCACCACCCCCTCGCGAATGTGACCGGTACCCCAGCTGCCGCAGAAGAGGGGAAATACTCGTGCGGAAAATGCGCGTCAGAAACGCCCGCAGAAAACCACCTGGTCTGGGGAAACAGCCGCTCCCGAGCCGTAAAATTAAAAAATCACGACCGCCGCAAACGGCTACGATGACGCGGTGTTTCGCCAGCCGGATGTGTCTGGCCTGGGCACAAGACACACCTGCCGATTTGCACTTGGATCATCGGGACTTACGAGCAACGGGTCCGCTGCGCAAGTGGACCTGACGCGGCAATTCCGGCATATGGCATCGGCGCGGCACTGGCCCTGGTCAATGACTCCCACTAGGCCGAGGACGTCAGCAACGCGGCCACAAGAACCAGCGCATCCCTGGCTTATGGTGTCGGGGCCGACTCCGCATAATTCGCGCGCGCGGCGCGTATGGCGTTCCAAACGCGCTCGGGGGTCGCCGGCAACTCGATATGCTCGACGCCGAACTCAGTGAGCGCGTCGACGATCGCGTTCGTCACCGCGGCAAGCCCCGGCGTGATCCCGCCTTCACTACCACCGCGCATCCCGAGCGGATTTGTTGTCGACGGAACCTCGCTGATCTCGGTGTCGAAAGCCGGCAGCAGGTCGGCTCGCGGCATTGGATAATCTAGGAACGAGCCGGACAGGAGCTGGCCCGATCGAGGATCATAGACGCACGCCTCCCATAGCGCCTGGCCGATTCCTTGGGCGATGCCGCCATGGCTCTGGCCGTGGATCAGCATCGGGTTCACCGCCCTGCCACAATCGTCGATCGAGGCATACCGGACGACATCGATGAGGCCGGTCTCGGGATCGATCTCGATCTCGCAGACCGCACAAGTATAGGCGTAGGAAGGGATGCTCATCGTCTCGTCCGAGATCCCGGTCAGCGGTCCGCGCAGATCGCTCGGAATGCCGTCGCCGAGCGCTGCGGCAGCCACCTCGAACAGGCCGACGCCCCGATCGGTCCCCTTTATGACGAAACGCTGCCACGCAAACTCGATATCCTCATCTGCTGCCTCGAGCATCGCGCCGGCGATCCGGCGGCCCTTGTCGACAATCATGTCGGCGGCTTTGGCGATGACCCACGACCCGAGGCGCATCGACCGTGCCGACGCCGAACCGCCACCGGCCGTCACGCGGTCGGTATCGCCGGTCAATAGCCGGACTTGGCCCGGCTCGACCCCGAGCCATTCGCTGATCACCTGGGAGAAGCTCGTCTCGTGGCCCTGGCCCGCGGCCATTGTCCCGAGCACGATTTCGACGATACCCGAGGGATCGATCGTGATCTCGGCCCGCTCGCGCGGTGCCCCGGTATTGAGCTCGATCGAGGCGGCGATGCCAATACCGCGACAGCGGTCGCGCCGGCGCGCCTCGGTCCGGCGTTCCTCGAACCCTGCCCAGTCGCCCAATTCCGCCGCACGCCGCAATGAGGCGGGGTAGTTGCCGCTGTCGTAGACGAGACCAAGGGGGTTTCGGTACGGCATCGCCTCCGGCTCCACGAGGTTGCGCCGGCGGATCTCGATGCGGTCGAAGCCGTAGCGGCAGCATGCGATGTCGATCAGGCGCTCGAGGACGAACATGACCTCCGGGCGCCCGGCGCTGCGATAGGCCGATGTCGGGGAGGTGTTCGTCGCCACCCCGCGGCCACGCATGTGGGAAGAAGGAATGTCGTAGACGCTTGAGGAGACAGAGATTCCCTTGGCGAGCGGGACAAAAGAGATGGCACTTGCGCCCAGATTGCTGGTGTTGAGCGCCCGAAGGGCAAGGAAGCGGCCATCCTTGTCGAGCGCAAGCTCTGCCTCGGCGGTCAGGTCGCGGCCATGGAAATCGGCAGCGAACGCGTCGCGGCGCTCGCACAACCATTTGACCGGGCGCCCGATTCGTCTCGCCGCCCAGGCGACCAGCGCCAATTCCGGATAGGTGTTGTTGCGGATGCCGAAATTCCCGCCGATATCACCCGAGACCACGCGGATCGCAGCGGCTGATACTCCGAGGACGGCAGCGATGTCGTCGCGCTGCCGGACTACGCCACCGCCCGCCGAGGTATAAACCGTATACCGTGTCGCGGCCTCATCGTAGACGCCGACCGCCGCCCGCAACTCCATCGGCACGCCGGTGACGCGGTTGATCGCCGTTTCCAGTCGCACGACGTGGGCCGCCTCGGCAAATGCAAGCTCCGTCGCCGCCTTGTCGCCGGTTTCGGAGTCGACGCAGAGATTTGTACCGTGCTCCTCCCAGACGAGTGGCGCTCCCGGCGCCAGCGCGTCCGCCGATCGTATCGCCGGCGGCAGCGGGACGTAATCGACGGCGACGTAATCGACGGCGTCCATTGCCTGGTCGAGCGTTTCGGCGATGATCACAGCGACCGGTTCACCGACATAGCGGGTTTTCCCCATCGCCAGGACCGGGTGCGGCGGGATGAAGAAGGGCGAGCCGTCGCGGCTGCGCAGTGGCACCTCGTGCGGGTTGGTCGGTACCGGCCGGTGAGGGATCGGCTGCAGGCCGTCCGCCGCTGCGTCGCCACCGGTCAGGACCGCCAAAATACCCGGCGCTCCGGTCGCCGGCCCGAAATCGATGCCGGCGATCCTTGCATGGGCGTGCGGCGAGCGAACCACATAGGCATAAGCTTGGCCCGGCAGGTTCACGTCATCGGCGTATTGGCCCGCGCCGATCAGAAAGCGCGCGTCCTCGCGCCGCCGAAGCGGTTTGCCGATCCCCTGGGGCGCGACCTGCTGCCGGGAATCCAGAAAAGACATCGATCTCCCCATCGCTCTAATTGCCGGTGCACCGTGGCGCGCCCGCGCCCCGGTCTGCGCTGCAAGGTACAACAGGGCGGCGGCGAGAGCATCGATCCCCCACCCAGTGCTCATGACGATCTCAGCACCGCCGGCGCCGGCGCTCCTCAGCGTCCATCGCCAAGCGCTCGTCAGTGATCCGTGCTCCCGCGTTACGCCCCACCGCTGGCGCCCAGACACGAACCCGGGTCGGATTGCACTGCCCTTAGGCTTTGCCATCGCCCAGAATGGATGTTCGCGTCCCGGGTGAAATCCGGAGTGGTCGTATCTATGTTGGAAAATTGTCCCTGCCGTTTCCGATGCTGGAAGAGGCGCTCCACCGACACGACCGGCCGATGCCGGCATGACACAGGGGAGAAACGATGAACGACCTGCCGCTGTGCCCCGCCGCCGATATCGGCGCCGTCGATGATCGGTGCTTCACCTTGCGCAATTTCCCGCTCGCCGACGGCACGGTCATGCCCGAGGCAACGATCACCTACGAGACGTATGGGCGTCCGGCGGCCGATGGCCGCAACGCCATCCTGTGCACGCATGGCTACACCGGAAGCCACCATTTCGCCGGCCGTAACCCGGCAAACGGCAATCAACCCGGCTCGTGGGACGGCCTGATCGGGCCGGGCAAGGCGATCGACACCGACAAATTGTTCGTCGTCGCCTCGAACATGCTCGGCTCGTCCTTCGGTTCGACCAATGCCGGCAGCATCAATCCGCAGACCGGCAAGCCCTATGGTCCCGATTTTCCGAACGTTACGATCCGCGACATCGTCGCCGCGCAGAAAGCCTTGCTCGACTATCTCGGCGTCCGTCATCTGGTCGCGGTCGCCGGCCCCTCTTATGGCGGCTACCAGGCGTTTCAATGGGCGGTCGCCTACCCCGATTTCCTGGACGCGATCGTGCCGGTCAATACTGCACCCTGGGCCTCAGTCAACACCGACAAGCAATTGGCCGGGTTGCAGGAGCGGCTTGCCAGCGATCCCGAATGGCATGGCGGCCGCTATTACGGCAAGGCGGCGTGCAAGAAGGTGTTGACCGACGTCCGGGTCGAGACGTTGAAGCGCTACGGCATCGAGACTGCCCTGGCCTCGCGTTTCCCCGACTCGGCAGCGCGCGAGGCGGCGATCCTCGAGCGGGCTGCGACCTGGGCCGCCAAATGGGACGCCAACTCTCTGATCATCTTGCGCCGCGCCCTGCTCGGCTTCGACACCAGACCGGATTTCACCAGGATCAAGGCTAAGGTGCTCTACATCTTGTGCCGCACCGACGCGCTCTTTCCACCGAAGATCGCGCCCGATGTCATCAAGGCCTTGACCGCGGTCGGGGTCGAGGCGCGCTATTTCGAGCTCGACAGCGATCTCGGCCATTCCTCCAGCGGCCCCGAGCACGCCAAATGGTCGGCGGTGTTGCGCGAGTTCCTGGCGCCGCTGGTCGCACGGCTGAACTGAGGCGCTTCGCCGAAGCCGTGTCGCCGTAACCCGCGGAGCGAGGGAAAGCGCGGACGAGGTGTTACCGTCAGGCGGACCCCGCACGACTCACCGCCGAGGCGGCGGAGGGTTTCCAGGATGCTCCCCAGAACCCCGGGCTTTAGCCGTGGGGAGGTTCAGGAGAGAGAAGGGCAGGGGAGGCTACCGGGGGCGCCGGCGGCGCTGTTAAGGGTCATCCGCGCGGTTGCCGTGCCACGCAAACCCAGGCGCGGACCTCGAAGCATTCAGAAAACTGGTCCCCGGCCTGGCACCTCGACCGCCGGGAAAGGACATCCCGCGCTACGACATCTCCTCGCTGATGCCCCTGGTGCCGGAGGAAGAACGCGGTATCGCGCGCCATTACATTGCGCCCCGAGAGCCCGCTCTCATCCGTTGCGGAAAGCCTAAGCAGGTATGTGGTTCCCTGTTCGCTCTGCCCTTGCGGCCTCAAACGGCTGGCGGCAATCAGAGGCGACGCCAGCGGGCGTCGATCAGCTTTCGCGTGGTTCTTTCTCGGAGGTCGGTTCATCATCGTCGGCGGCGCGGCTAGCGGCCCTTTCTTGCCGCCGCTGCAGCTTCTCGTCCTTTCTGGCCTTTTTGGCGCGGTCGCGTTCGGCACGCTCAAAGCGATAATTCGGTTTGCGCATCAGCAGATCCCTGGCAACTTGCAGCACGCACCCTGCCCCGGCGGCGATTTTGTGCGGCGGCTTCGGCCCTTTTTCGAGCGGCGTGCCGCAGCTTTCCGCCGATCTTCCTCCATCAGTAACCCTCGCGCTCGAGCCGTCTGCGCATCGCCTTGCGGTATCGGCGGACTCCTTCGGCCCTTTCGCGTGCCCGGCGTTCGGACGGCTTCTCGTAAGCCCGCCGCCGCTTCATCTCCCGAAAGGTACCTTCGCGCTGCATCTTTCGCTTCAACACTCGGAGTGCCGAATTGACGTCATTGTCGCGCACAAAAACTTGCATCAGTGACTATCCTATACACGTATTGTTACGTCCTGCGGCCTATCGTCAGCACCGCGAGGCAATGGGGAGCCGCGCTAAACGAGTGCTCCCATAACGTGCTAAGCTTGCTTTAAGTTGACGGCCGAAGTTGTTCCTCGATCTCCATGCTCGAGTTCGAATCTTACCTTCTGACCTTCATGCAAATTACCGATCTGGGGGGAGCGGCTCGACGGCCGAGAATATAAACGAATAGTCCTGAGATCCCTCGTCAGGCCGTAACCCTTCTGGGGATTGAACCACTTTACGGCTCCGACGGGCATCGTGCGCCTCTCCAAGAACGAAATTGGCCGTCTCGCGGAATCTTCAGCACGGCTCGGGGAGCAGGCCCAGCGCTCGATCATGCGCTCGGGACAGCGGACCAAACCGGGGGGAGGTCGGCATCGAGCACCAACCCTCCAGGATCGCGTTCAACTTACTGGACCCCTCTGTCAGTCTATAATCCATCCTCCTCGGGCACGAGCCATGGACGATGCGGCTTTTCGTCTTAGCTGAAGCTCCCCCTGGCTAAAAGCCGGGGGGAAACTCTGCGCAGCTCTCGCTGCTGCATTGCGCATATCATCTGCGGCCTCGTCTCCGGGCCTATCCTCTTGGACGGATGATTCGTTCCGACGCTCATCGCGTGGAGATCGGCAAGAGCCTCTCCCGCTCGCAGATTGAAGAAGAGCTTGGCTCCGTCGCAGCAGCGGTTCCGCAGCCGCCCCGATGTTTGGGGCACCGAGGATGTACCAAGAGTTTCGCGCCAGTTCGGCACAGCCTTGCGCAATAGAACATTACACGAACATTTTAATTGACGCAATCGCCTGCGACGATGCGCCGCTCATCCCCATGGCTGAAAGCAAGGGGCTTGCGCGGCGCAATTCTGGTCATCATCCCTCGCTCGAAATCTCGGATCGCGATGACAGCATCATCCACCTTGGTGCGAGCTTCGTCGATCCCCTTGAGCTCGTGCGCCATCCACAGTTTCCGAAACTCGCGCCCTGTCATTTATCAACCTGGCCGTGATTGCCCACCCTGCCGCGCTTCCACAACGGGGTCAGACCACCTGATGTGGTGACGAGTTCAAAACTTGCACGGCAAATTAACGGTGAGCGGAGCAAGGTTCGTCCAGGACCTTTGCCGGTGGCGAATTGATTACCGGTCAGGCCTGCCGCGTCGGTTGTGCTATCGACCCACAGAAGTGGTCACGACTTGGCCTCGCATCACTGCCTGGGTGCCCTGTCGAGTGATCGTCTGGAGGCGTGGGGAGCGGTGTCGCTGTTCGGCGTGTTCAGATTTTTGCCGCTCGATTGCGCGTCCGCCCTCGGCCGCGCGCTGGCACGTCGCATTGACCCCTTTCTGGGCGTCTCCAAACGGGCTCGGCGCAATATCAGTCGCGCCTTTCCCAGGCTTTCCCAGACCGAGATCGCGCGCGTCGTCGCCCGCATATCGGGCAATCCCGGTCGCCTGGCGGCCGAATTCCGCGTCTTCAAACCAGGCGGGCGCGTCGGGACGCATGGCTTCGAACATGTGGATCGGACGTGGCGACGAATCGTCGTCTTCTGTGGGCATATCCTTCAACTGGGGTAATGCTTGCCGGCGTTCAGTACGGGATCTCGGTCGCCCAGATCTGCCGCGCCGGCAACGTTGCTGGATCGTCTGATCACGCGGTTTCGCGACGATGACGGGGGTTGCTGATCCCAAAGGGCATGGTCGCCGCGCGGCCCGCGGGCGATCGCGGCGGTGCGCAGTGGCACGCATCTGACGCTGCTGGCCGACCAGAAGATGAATGACGGGATCCCTGTGCCGTCTTTCGGCCGCCCGGCGATCGACGGCGCCCCGCTTCCGGCTCATTCCCGCCGTTACCAGTACGAAGCGGCGAACCTGATGCCGATGCCGCGCTGTTGATAGGGGGGCCGATGCGACCCTGGAGGCGTGAATCCGCGACCTACCGGAGCAATGGCTCTGCACCGACGCTGGTAGGATTAGCCGTTACTACAGGATATATACGCCCTCGAGCTCCGCCAGTATTTTCTCGGTATTGGTGACAAAATGCGGCTGTACGGCGCAACACACCTGTTTGAGACGGGTCCAGGGCGTATGAGGAATGGTTTGGCTCGCTGACCGGTGATCTGCAACGCGGTGTGGCCTATTGGGCTGGGCAGCCGAGCCTGCCGAAGCCGGGATCTTGTTATCTCGCGGATGGCACCACGCGGGCAAATTCACACACGGGGGTGTTGCTGTGCAACAACGATTGGCTGGCGCCGATAGCCAACGCAGGGCCGAGCCCGACTACCGGCAAGGATGGAATGCTGATTCACCTGCTGCAACGCCCTCTACAGTGATCGCAACGCCGTCCCCGCCACAATCGCCTTCGCTCCCGCATCGGAGACCACTGAAGGATGCCAGTTTTCAGGGGCGGGACCATGGCTGATGCATCATATCGGACCCGTATTACATGATCATTATAGTTCGTCCGAACCTCGCCGCCCACCACGCCCTAAATGTAACGGATTGCGGAACTGGCTGCCGTTTTGCTCTAGCTGGAGACGTTGGGAAGGGAAAGTCTATGTTTTCCTGCTCGGCGGAGAAGGATATATGATGTAAAATATCAACTACCAGGTAGCCTCTACAAGGTAGACTCAATCATAGCGCACTGGATGAAGACTAAGGATTTCGTGTGTAAGGGAGTAATAGCTCGCATCATGAAGAAAATCGGTATGGGCGCAGAAGACACTGCGGATCAGCAGTCCGTAGGATCGTGCCGGGGACGCGCTCCGAATCGTCAGCGCGGCGCTTCAGAGGTGGCCGAAAGCGCACGGCACTGATGACAGGGGTATTCATGGATTGACTCCTTGTGTGCGAAGCCGTGAATTCGGGCCTACGGCTCCCCGACCATGGAACAGACCCTCGGGCTATTGTTGGGCATCAAACTTGTTGTAAAAATTCACTAGGCTCAAAAGTCGATTATAACCGGCGGGAGACACTTAGGCGCTTCGACAAGGATGGCTATGATGCGGACAACGCGATCTCTCCATCTACGATCGAGTGAACTCTCACCCGGGGTAGGTGTCCGAACGGGCTCGAGTGTCGCCGATCTCAGGCAATCGTTTCTCGACAATCTCTTTTGCAGCCTCGGGCGGGTGCCGATTGCAGCAACACCCAACGACATTTATACAGCGCTAGCACTCACCGTCCGGGATCGCGTACATAAGCAGGGCGTGCGGACTATGGAAGCACGCATTGAGCAGGAAGCACGCGTAGTGGCATATCTCTCCGCAGAATTCCTGCCTGGCCCACATTTGGCTAATAACCTGTTGAATCTCGGGATCGTTGAACCGGCCCGGCGGGCCCTCTCCGAGTTTGGCCTTGATCTCGACGAAGTGATAGAACAGGAGGAGGAACCCGGCCTGGGGAACGGTGGCCTTGGGCGGTTGGCTTCTTGCTTTCTTGACTCGCTGGCCTCCCTCGAAGTGCCCGCTGTCGGCTATGGGATCCGTTACGAATTTGGCATTTTTGAGCAAGCGCTCAAGGACGGTTGGCAGGTAGAGATCACGGACAAGTGGTTACGGTTCGGCAACCCCTGGGAAATCGTCCGGCCCGAAATCTACTATGAGGTCAAATTCGGCGGCTGCACCAAGGCGGGGCAAGACGAACATGGACGATACCAAGTCCAGTGGCTTCCAGACACTGAGGTCAAGGGCGAGGCCTATGATACGCCGATCTTGGGGTACCGGGTGGGAACATGCAACACACTCCGCCTTTGGAAGGCCGAAGCCGTGGAGTCGTTCGATTTCGCCGCCTTTAACCACGGTGACTACTACCGCGCAGTTGCGGACAAGGTAGAATCAGAGAACATCACCAAGGTGCTTTACCCTAACGACGAATTGCTGCAAGGCAGGACACTGCGCCTCCAACAGCAGTATTTCTTTGTCAGTTGCTCCTTGCAGGACATGATTCGCATCCATCGTGGGCTGGGTCGGCCGCTAGAGACGTTCCACGAGAAGTGGGCGGTACAGCTCAATGACACACACCCGGCGATCGCAGTCGCCGAATTGATGCACCTTCTGGTCGACGACCACGGAATGGACTGGGACACGGCGTGGAACGTGACCCGCAATTCCTTCGCTTATACCAATCACACACTCCTTCCTGAGGCGCTAGAGAAATGGCCAGTCAATCTGATCGACCAGCTCCTCCCCCGGCACCTCGAGATCATCTACGAAATCAATTCGCGATTTCTCGATGAGGTTCGAACAGCGTTTCCAGACGACATCGCCCGGCTTTGCCGGATGTCCCTCATCGATGAAGCCGGTGAGCGTTTCGTACGCATGGCCCACCTCGCGACCGTCGGCAGCCATTGCGTCAACGGTGTGTCCCGGCTGCATTCCGATCTGCTCAAGCAGACGGTCATGCAAGACTTCGCTGAGTTGTGGCCCCAGAAGTTTTGCAACGTTACCAATGGCGTTACACCCCGACGCTTCATGGCGGTCGGCGATCGTCCACTCGCGCAGCTGATTACCGAGACTGTTGGAGAGGGGTGGTTGTTCGACCTTCACGAGCTTCGAAGACTGGAGCCGCTAGCGGACGACGCGGCTTTTCAAGAGCGGTGGCGTGAGGCAAAGCTCGCAGTGAAACGAGATCTCGCTGCGTTCCTCACGTCGCGAACCCGAGCGAAAGTGAATCCCGTATCGCTCTTCGATACCCAGGTCAAGCGCATCCACGAATACAAGCGTCAACACCTCAACGTCCTATACATTCTTGCTCTTTACTTACGTCTTAAGCACGACCCAGCAGTCGATGTCCCTCCGCGCACCTTCATTTTCGCCGGCAAAGCCGCTCCCGGATATTTTATGGCCAAGCTTATCATCAAGCTCATTAATTCCGTCGCCGATGCGGTGAACAACGATCCAGCCGTGCACGGTCGTCTTAAGGTCGTCTTTCTCCCCGATTTCGGCGTGAAGAGCGCCCAGCATATCTACGCTGCCGGCGACTTGTCGGAGCAAATCTCCGTTGCCGGAAAGGAGGCTAGCGGCACCGGCAACATGAAGTTTGCTCTTAACGGCGCCCTCACCATTGGTACTCTCGACGGCGCGAATGTGGAAATCCGTGATGAAGTTGGCGCAGAAAATTTCTTCCTGTTCGGGTTGACGGTCGAACAGGTCTCGGAGGTGATGCGTCGCGGATACCACCCCCAGGACATTGTTGAGAAAAATGTCTCGTTGCGGGAAATACTGGACTTCATCGGATCCGGCGCCCTCACTGGTGGTGACTCCAGCGTCTTTCGCCCACTCCTGGACCGCTTGCTATACGATGACCCGTTTCTGGTGCTGGCCGATTACCAGGCTTACGCGGAATGCCAGGAGCAGGTCAGTGCCTTATGGCGCGACCAGCGGGCGTGGACGCGGAGAGCAATCCTCAACGTTGCGCGGATGGGCAAGTTTTCATCCGATCGCTCCATCCGTGAATACTGCGAGCAAGTGTGGCGGGTAAAACCGATGACGGTGACGTCGTGGAGCCCCCATGGGGGAGCCCGGGGCGCTGGCGGGCATTAGAAAACGTGCTTACATCGGGCCTGCTATGCCTAGAAGCGGCTTGAGAAGATTCCGTGGGCACTGTGCGGCGAAAAGTTCCGCTCGCGCAAAAGGTAGAACGCGCGATGGATCTTGCGGTTCAACGTGAGTAGCAGTGCAACAGCCATTCAGCCAGGCGTGCGAGAATGGATAGGGACTTGCGTCGTGGTCAGCCTCTACTGCTCAGCAGACGCGATGTCCATGCTGTTGCATCGCTGCACAGCGAAGGACTAGCAGCTCGGATGCGCTTATCCGGATTCGTCGGCCACCATGTGAGGTGCACCGCCGTCACCTTGCGCCCGGTGCAGATCGGCTCAACTTTGCAGCCGAATTCACCGAGGTCGTTGACCTCCATCATGGCCGGATCGACTGCACCCGGACAGCCCAAAGGCCAGGCGTCCGGGCTCATTGGCACCGGACTGACTGTCAGCGCAGCGCGCGCCGGCAAGAGGGCGCGCAACATCATCCCGACGATGCTGAACCGGCCGCATTCGGTGATCGGCAATGAGGAGAAGGCCGAGATCCAACACCTGTGCGTGGTGAAAGGGCGCCAGCCTCTGTGCACATCGAATCGAGCTAACACCGATTCCGGTGGCTCGAGCTAAATCCCCAATTGGTGGTGCCTCAAGGTTATCAAGTTAGCTGTTCTTAAAGATCGATTCGACAGTCGTTTATGCGACCAT
>JAFMSA010000491.1 GCA_017353855.1 Alphaproteobacteria bacterium | reverse complement strand
CCGGCGCTGCCGGAGATGCTGCTGGCCGCGGGCGCGATGGCCCTGCTGGTCGTGGGCGCGATCCGGGGTGAGGCTTCCTGCAGGCTCGTCTCGTGGCTGTCGATCGGCGTGCTTGTCGTGATCCTGGCGATCGTCGCGATGGGCGGCGGCGAACCGAGCCTCGGGTTCTACGGGATGTTTGTCACCGATGCTTTCGCCCGGTTTATGAAGGCTCTCGTGCTGATCGGCTCGGCTGTCACGATCCTGATAGCAATGCGCTACAACGAGGAGCAAGGGATCGCGCGTTTCGAGTTTCCGGTTCTGATCCTGCTGTCGACGACCGGGATGATGGTGATGGTCTCGGCCAACGACCTGATCACCCTTTATGTCGGCCTCGAACTGCAGAATCTCGCGCTTTATGTTGTCGCCGGGTTCAACCGCGACTCGGTGCGCTCGAGCGAAGCCGGGCTGAAATATTTCGTTCTCGGCGCGCTGTCGTCGGGAATGTTGCTATACGGGGCCTCGCTCGTCTACGGCTTTACCGGAACGACCGCCTTCGCCGATCTCGCCAGGCTCGCAGCCGCGAACGTCGCGCCTTCGACAGGTGTCCTCGTCGGGCTCATCTTTGTCGTTGTGGGGCTCGCCTTCAAGATTTCGGCGGTGCCGTTCCATATGTGGACGCCGGACGTCTATGAGGGCGCGCCCACCCCGGTCACGGCGTTTTTCGCGGTGGCGCCGAAGGTGGCCGCACTCGCGCTTTTCATCCGCTTTATGATCGAACCGTTCGGTTCGCTGGTCGGCGAGTGGCGGCAGATCATCATTTTCCTCTCGATCGCGTCGATGGTGCTCGGCGCCGTCGCGGCGATCGCCCAGGAGAATATCAAGCGTTTGATGGCCTACAGTTCGATCGGGCATGTGGGGTATGCGCTGATCGGTCTGGCTGCCGGCTCGGCGGCCGGGATCCGGGGCGTGCTGGTCTACATGGCGATTTATGTGTTCATGACCGTGGGCACGTGGGCGGTGATCCTGTGCATGCGCCGCAATCGACAGATGCTCGAAGGAATTTCGGATCTCGCCGGGCTGTCCCGTTCGCAGCCGGGGCTAGCTCTGGCCTTGGGCATCTTCATGTTCGCGCTGAGCGGCATCCCGCCGACCGCCGGCTTCTTTGCAAAACTCTACGTCTTCCTTGCCGCGATCGACGCAAATCTGGCGTGGCTTGCCGTCATCGGCGTCGTTACCAGTGTGGTCTCGGCGTTCTACTATCTGCGGATCGTAAAGGTCATGTACTTCGACGAGCCCGGAGCCCTGTTTGACCGTCCGATCAGCGCCGAGCTCAAGGGTGTGGTGTTTGTAACTGCAGTCGTCACGCTGTTTTTCATTGTGGTGCCGGGCCCGATTTTCGCAGCCGCCGAAACGGCGGCGGCGGCACTGTTCGCTCAATGATCCCGCCGCCGGAGCTGCCGGCGGGTTATCGGCTGGTTCACTATACGTCCGTGGGCAGCACGAATGACGAGGCCAAGCGCCTGGCCCGCGCAGGTGCCCCGGCACAGACCTGTATATGGGCGTGTGAGCAGACCGCCGGTCGCGGGCGGCGGGGGCGCGTGTGGTCTTCGCCGCCGGGCAACCTCTACGCTTCGCTGATCCTGCGTCCCGACTGTCCGCCTTCCCGCGCGGCGCAACTCGGTTTTGTCGCGGCCCTGGCGATCGGCGGCGGGCTCGGCGCGGTGCACCCGGGTCTGCGCGCACTCGCCTACAAGTGGCCAAACGACGTGTTGGTGAACACGCGCAAAATCGCCGGGATCCTGCTCGAGGCGGAGACGAACGCGCTCGCCCGGCCGGCGTTTCTTGTCGTCGGCGTCGGTGTCAACCTCACCAGCTCGCCCAAGCAGGCGGAATACCCGGCAACGTCCCTCGCCGAGGAAGGCCGGGGCAAGCTCTCCCCGGCGCGGATGCTCGCCGAGTTCTGTCGTTGTTTTGCCGGTTGGGAACGGTGCTGGCGCGAGGAGGGCTTTGCGGCGGTTCGCAAGGCGTGGCTGGCGAATGCAGCCTCTCACGGGGAGTTGATCCGGGTCCGCCTGGAGAGAGAAACGTTGTATGGCCGATTTCTCGATATAGATGAGGAGGGTACGCTACTGTTAGAGTGTGCGGGAGGTTGCCACCACATTTCGGCGGGGGAGGTTTTCCCGGCGAATTTCTGACGAGGCTCCATGCTGCTCGCGATCGACTCCGGGAACACGAACGTTGTCTGCGCGGTTTACGCCGGAGATGATCTGCGCGGATCTTGGCGCGCCGGAACGAATCCGAACCGAACCGCTGATGAATATGCGGTCTGGTTAATCCAGATGATGGCGCTTTGCGGTCTTGCACCGAAGGATATAGACGCGACGATCATCGGCAGCGTGGTGCCGGAAGCGACCTTCAATCTCTTGCGGCTGTGCCGGCGTTATTTCGCGAGCGAGCCGTTGATCGTCGGCCATCCGGACTGCTGTGTCGGCCTCGGCATCGATCTCGACATGCCGAAGGAGGAAGTCGGGGCCGACCGGGTCGCCAACGCCGTGGCGGCGCAGGACCGGTATAAACCGCCGCTGATCGTCCTCGATTTCGGGACCGCCACGACATTCGACATCGTCGATCGTCACGGCAATTACTGTGGCGGAGTGATCGCTCCGGGCATCAATCTTTCGCTGCGCGCGCTCGACATGGCGGCGGCGCAGCTGCCCCGGATCGGGATCCGGCGCCCGCCGAGCGTGGTTGGGCGCGGCACGGTCCCGGCAATGCAGTCCGGCGTGTTCTGGGGGTATGTGGGGTTGGTTGAAGGGCTTGTGCAGCGCATCCGCGCCGAGCGCGCAGAAGCGATGGAGGTGATTGCAACCGGAGGGCTTGCCCCGACCCTTGCCGAGGCGACCGACGTCATCAGCCACGTCGACCCCACGCTGACGCTGTGGGGTCTTCGTCTGATTTACCGCCGAAACAGCAATCGATGAGCCATCTCCCGGTGCAGTCAGGACCCCCGACGGAATACCGCGACGCGAATGCGCTTTTCTTCGTCCCGCTCGGCGGCGCGGGCGAGATCGGCATGAACCTCAATGCCTACGGCTACGCCGGCGACTGGCTGATTGTCGATTGCGGTGTGACGTTCGGCGACGATTCGCAGCCGGGGCTCGAAGTCGTGATGCCCGATCCCGGTTTTATTGTCGAGCGCCGCGACCGGCTGCTCGGGATCGTCGCGACGCATGCGCATGAAGATCACATCGGGGCGATTCCCTATTTGTGGCCGCAGCTGCGGTGCCCGGTTTGGGCGACCCCTTTCACGGCCTCGCTGTTAAGGGCAAAGCTGGTCGAGGCCGGGCTCGCGGACCAGGTCAAGATCAATATCGTGCCGATCTCCGGTCGGTTCACGATCGGGCCGTTCGATCTCGAACTGATCACGTTGACCCACTCGATCCCCGAGCCGAATGGGGTGGCGATCCGCACGCCTGTCGGGACTGTGCTGCACACCGGCGACTGGAAATTCGATCCGGACCCGCTGATTGGCCCGACCGCCGACGAGGCGGCCCTCCGCCGGCTCGGCGAGGAAGGTGTGCTCGCGTTGATTGGCGATTCGACCAACGCGATGCGACACGGCACCTCCGGTTCCGAGGCGGAGTTGCGCCGCTCGCTGAGCGATCTCATCGGCCGCTATGAGGCGCGGATTGCCGTGGCCTGCTTTGCCTCGAATGTCGCGCGCCTCGAAACGATCGCGCGGGCCGCGGCCGCGCATGGCCGTGATGTGGCGCTCGTCGGAAGGTCATTGTGGCGCATCGACAAGGCTGCCCGGGAGAACGGTTACCTTACCGAGCTTCCGCGTTTTCTGACCGAGGACGAGGCCGGGTACGTGCCGCGCGACCGGATCCTGTTGATCTGCACCGGAAGTCAGGGCGAGCCGCGCTCGGCGCTTTCCCGGATCGCGCGGGAGGAGCATCCCAATGTCGTGCTCGAGACTGGCGACGTGGTGATTTTTTCCTCGCGCATCATCCCGGGCAACGAGAAGCCGATCAACCGGCTGCAGAACGCTCTGGTGCGCCTCGGGGTCGAGATCGTTACCGAGGAGGACCATTTCGT
>JAFMSA010000490.1 GCA_017353855.1 Alphaproteobacteria bacterium | reverse complement strand
GGGCTCGCAGACGGCTCGGGAACAGGTAGCGCCCACTCCGGAGTTCGATCGTTCGATCCTCGACAGCCAGTCATGGATCGACGTGCGTGTCTGCTCCGTGATTTCGGACTGGGACCGGTCGCCCGGTCTTTTTCTGAATCGCGGTGCCACGATCCCGCACCCTGCCGCCGGCGCATACGTCGTCGATCTGCAAGCGGAGAGATCGCAGCCCCGGAGCTTGCTGTCGATTGCAAGGAAGGTTGAACCGCTCATCGAGTTGCCGCCGCGAGCCGCGCTTGCGGTCGGAAATGAACGATGACGATTGGCAGCCGGTCCCGCGCACCAACCTTCTCTGCCGCGATTGCCGATGGTGCCGCCCGAACTTCGGGTTGGCCTTCGCCTTCCCGTTCCTATGGTCTCTGCCGTTTTTATGTTTTTATGGCATCACTTCTGGGAAAGCGCTACCTGCCGCCATCCGAAGTGCCGACACCCACCCTCGCTGCCTTATGCAGTCACCGGGCGGCAGGCGCCGAGTGTTCAAATGCATTGCTATACGGCGCGCTCGCGGCGATACAGCAGGGACGAACGCTGCGGCCCCGACGCCGAGTATTTTATTTTACGCCGCGCCGACTGCCGCAATTGCTGCTGGGCTGCTGGTGCTTGCGATCGCATCAACATGCCGTCGAGTATGGTTGACGTCGCCGTGTGGCTCACATTCCGGTGCTGGTCGACACCGTGGTGCGCGGCCACATCCCGGTCAACTAGCGGCTGGAAAGATGGGGGGCGGCATCGGACGCTGCTCAGCTCCGCCTGCCGCAAGACGACCTAGCGGCTCAGCGCGGGACGCGCGCTGTTGACGGCGCCGGGCAAGCCGCGCGCCGGTCAGCTCGATTGCGGGACCGTAAGTTTCAAACCGGCAAAAAAGAGCCTTCGTTTTAAAAGGCGATTAAAGAGCAGACCCCAAGTCCTTCATGCCAGCAGCGGCATCATCCCGGCCGCATCGTCTACGTGTTCCAGGTCCTCGACCATCTCCACGAAGCGCTCTAGCCGCGTGGATGGGATGGGATGCGCCGCCCAGGCGGCCGCCGTCCGGAAGCGCGCGATACAATCTGCCAGTGTGAACGGGTTGTTCGGATGCCCTTTTACAAACATCTCGCAACCCGATAAGACGCGGCCGTCGGTCGTCTCGATGCTCACGTCCATCGGCGGATAGAGCATGGGCAGCGCATCCTTGGCGGTATCGATCCGGGTCTGCACTCTGGTGGCGAGTGACAGCAGCCCGGGGTCCCGGATCGACTCCTCAGTGAACTCGTCGAGCGTGACGCGCCTCCTCGCGATCGCGGCAGAGACGGTGAACGGAATACTGAACTTCGCCGCGCCCGAAGTCGCCGGGGTTGTTTTGGGCCCGCCCGTCGCGTCGAAACCGCACTGCGTCGCCCCCATCGTATTAGTGGTGACAGTCACCTGCTTCACATGACACGGCGCGAGCTGATTCTCCTCGACGAGTCTCAGCGTGGTGGCGATCGCGTGATGTGTGTACTTGCACGTCGGGTAGGGTTTGAGGCTTGCGTTCGTGATCTCGTTCCGCTCGCCGAGGCCCCCCAAGAGCGCGCTCCCGTCGTAGTCACCGCGGAAGTAAAGGCGATAGAGTCCGAACTCCCCGCACAGCGGGTTCCGTGATCCAAGGAAGCCCTCGCGCGCCATTTCGAGCGCTAGGACCCCGTTCGCCGCCGCGGTCCCCGCCGGCACCCACAGGCTCCACGCGCCCTCGACGGTCGGCTGCACGTTGCCGCTGCAGGACGCGTATGCCACCCCGATGGCATCGAGCATGCGCTCCTCGTCGAGCCCGAGAAGCTTCGCACCCACCGCCGCGACGCTCATTGGTGCCATGGTCTCCGCCATCCAGCCGATGGCCATGGACTTCCCGGCTCCCATCCGCAGGCGACAGAGCATGTCTACGCCGAGCGCAATCCCGACCGTCAGATCTCGCCCGCTCACCGGCGACCCCGCGGTTTCCGTTATGGCAAATGCGGCGGGGACGATGCACACCCCGACGTGCCCACCGCCCGTTTCGTGCGTTCCGTCGAGCTCACGGCACCTTGCCATGACCCCATTCGCAAGAACGGCCATTGGCGGGGCGACGTTTACATCGTTCGCCACGAGTGTGCTGCCGGTCACGCCGCCGAATCGTTGTGCGATGCGCGCGATGCCTCGGCCCGCCTCGCTGGAGCTGCCGGCAAGCGCCGCCCCCATGGTGTCCAGGATGGTGATCTTCACCGCCTCGACAACCTGCGCAGACAGATCGTCGTAGCGCGTTCTGCAGAAGTGCGTCACGAACGACCGAATGGGATCCATAACTCTCTCCATGCAGTGGTCGACGCTTTGCGCTGACAGCTCATCGACGATTCCGCCACGCGTCGTGCTGCTGCTTGGTATCCTTGAGCTGTTGTAGGATCAAAGACCGGTACGCGTCGGAGAGCTCGGCCGCACGCATGTTGTTCGCGTCGGCAGCCATGCGAATGGACTCCCGGGCGAAGCTGACGGCATACGACGGCTGCTGCACGATGGATCGCATGGTCTGCAGCGCGACGGGCATGAGCTCGTCCTCGGCGAGCAGCCTCGACACGAGACCCCAACCATACGCCTCTTCGGCGCTAACCATGCGACCAGTCAGGATCATCTCCCGGGCGTTCAATTCGCCGACCGCACGCACGAGGCGCAGCGCGCCGCCGTAGGCGGGAAGGATGCCGAGGCTCACCTGCGGCAACTGGAATTGCGCGGGTTGTGCGGCATAGATGAAGTCGCAGCAGAGCGGCACCAGACAGCCGATCCCGATCGCGTAGCCGTTCACCGCACTCAGGATCGGCTTGTCGTAGTGGGACACCAGATCGAATATCGGACGGCCCCGTGCAGCGGGCGACTCAAGGTATTGCTCGATCGAATCGATCCTGTGCGTCCTCGGATCCTTGAGATCAGCGCCCGCGGAGAACGCCCGCCCTTTGCCGGTCAGGACGACCCCCTTCACCGCGGGATCGGCCTGCGTCTTGTGCAACGCCTCCAGCAGCGCAGCCGACAGATCCTCACTCCACGCATTGAGGCGTTCCGGGCGGTTCAAGCACACCGTCGCGACGCCTTGTTCGTCGGTTTCGACGATAACTATCTGTCCCATATTGATAATCTCCACCATCGTCGAGAGGCGCCACAACTGTCTCATGAGAGCGATGCGGCGGGGTCGGGAAGTTGCACCCGCGATTTGCGAGGCGGATCATACTCCGACGCCGCGCTCAGGCGATGATCCCGGTAAACGCGGTTGCCATTCTTGCGGTCGAGACACGGTCGTCGTGACGAGGTGCTCATGATGTCGAACTGGCGCGATCCGGGTTATCCGGAGCCCTAATCCGCCAAGTGCCTCGAACAGTGCAACGGCGACCTCCAGGTGGTCGCAATCGCGTGGCTCGGCGGAGCGATTGACCCGAGGCGGGTGCTGGCGCGCGCTCTCCGGCCAAATCGGCAGCTCAACCGCCGGGGGCGAAGCTCACCCTGCGTACAGCGAGGAGCCGCTGCACGCAGGGCAGCCGCCGCTGCGCGTGAGTTTCGGCGGCTGCCCCCCACGTTCGCGGCGAGTGTACCACCCGTGGACCTGGATGACGCCATCGGCGTGCTCATCTGCGGGTCGTGGCCGACGAAGCGGACACAAGCGGGCGTCTGACACCGCGCTTTGCTGGAAACGCAATGCCTGACCCGCCTTCCCGCCACCATGCGCTACCCCGACAATTTCGCACTTAGCGATGTGGCGGCAACGATCCCAGCTATCGCGATCCGGCAAAGTGTCCCAAGCTTCGATTGCCTGACCTGCAAATGCGGCGGGTGCCATGGCGGTAATGATGTGCGTGGCGACCATGGAGATCCCATGGTATGCGCCTGTAGTATAATGGGCCGCTGCCGATGAAGCTTCGTTTGCAGCCCGGACGGTGCGGGCTGCGGTGGAACGAGTCACGTACGTGCGGCGTTGTGACCAAGGCGATTCCTCAGGCACGCCTCGGGGAAACCGGAAAGCGATGGCGATCTCCGACGTGGCGGAGCGCCCTCCTGTCAATCGCG
>JAFMSA010000489.1 GCA_017353855.1 Alphaproteobacteria bacterium | reverse complement strand
GCTGGCGCAGCTTCTGTTTGAGGAGTCGGACTTTATCTGGGTGACCGAGAGGCTACTGGAAATCGCCGACCGGCATGCCCGGGGCCGCCTCGTCGCGACGCTCGAGGGAGGCTACGATTTAAGGGCGCTCGGTGCCGGCGTCGCAGCGCATGTCCGTGTGCTGATGTCGGTGTGATCGGCCTGGGTGCTCCGATAACTGTTGCGGTTTTGCAACAGTGGCCCGGTTTCACACTCCCGTCATCGGTGCGAACGGAGTATCGTGTTCACCTTTTTTGGTAAAAAATAGGTTGATGGTGGGCCCAGAGATACCTCCCGATATCGCCGCGATGAGTTTCGAGGATGCGCTTGCCGAACTCGAGCAGATCGTGCGGCGCCTCGAAGGCGGTCAGGTGAAGCTCGACGAGGCAATCCTGTCCTACGAACGCGGAGCGCAGCTCAAACGGCATTGCGAAAGAAAGTTGAACGAGGCGCAGCAAAGGGTCGATCGAATCGTTATTGGTCCTGACGGTGCCGTGACCGCGGAGCCGGCGAAACTTGACTGAGACGCTGTGGTCGGACCCTATTTCCTTCTCGACAGCTTTGGACGAGGCGGCGAGGCTAACCGACGCCGCACTCGGGCGGCTGCTGATCGTGCCGTCGGGTCTGGAGGCGCGGGTTTACGATGCGATGCGCTACTCCGCCTTGGCGCCGGGAAAGCGGATGCGTCCCTTCCTCGTGCTGGCGAGTGCCGGGCTCTTCGGGGTGGCACAACGCTGCGCGTTGCAGGTGGCGACAGCGGTCGAGATGGTGCATGCCTATTCCCTCGTACACGACGATCTACCGGCCATGGACAATAGTGATCTGCGGCGCGGCCGACCCACCTGCCATAAGCAATTCGACGAGGCGACCGCGGTGCTGGCCGGCGACGGACTGCTGACCGCGGCCTTCGAGGTGCTCGCACACGGGGACACGCACGGTGATCCGGCGGTACGCTGCGAGCTCGTCGCCTCTCTGGCAGCTGCGGCAGGACCTGGCGGCATGGTGGGGGGACAGATGATCGACCTGTTAGCCGAGCGCCGGGCGCTGGACATCGGTGCAATCACACGCCTGCAGCGAATGAAGACCGGCGCGCTGATTGCGTTCTCGTGCGAAGCCGGGGCGATCCTTGCCAAGGCGCCGAGCGCATTGCGCCTGGCGCTGCGCGGCTACGCGCACGACCTCGGGCTCGCCTTTCAGATTGCCGATGACCTTCTCGATGTCGAGGGCTCGGCGGTGGAGACCGGAAAGCCGGTCGGTGCCGATGCCGCCGCCGGCAAGGCGACCTTTGTTTCGATCCTCGGGGCAGAGCGCGCTCGCGCGCACGCCGAGTTGCTGGTGCGCCAGGCGGTGGCGCACCTTGATTCGTTCGAACAAAGGGCGGAACTTTTACGAGAAGCGGCGCGATTCGTAATCACCCGCCGTACGTGAGGAGCGCAGCATTGGATGCAAACCCAACACGTCCGATTTCCAATCGGACGCCGTTGCTCGAGCGGATCCGTGTTCCAGCCGATCTGCGCAAGCTTCCCGAGGAGGACCTGCGCCAACTCGCCGACGAGCTGCGCACGGAGCTAATCGACGCGGTCTCGATTACCGGGGGCCATTTCGGCGCCAGCTTGGGCGTCGTCGAGCTGACGGTTGTGATTCATTATGTCTTCAACACGCCGCACGACCGGCTGATCTGGGATGTCGGCCATCAGGCCTATCCTCACAAGATCCTGACCGGCCGCCGCGACCGTATTCGCACAATTCGCCAGGGTGGCGGACTTTCCGGCTTCACCAAGCGCTCGGAGAGCGAGTACGACCCCTTCGGCGCGGCACACGCCTCCACGTCAATCTCATCCGCGCTTGGCATGGCCGTCGCGCGCGACTTTCGTGGCGAAGATCGCAACGTCATCGCGGTGATCGGCGACAGCGCAATGAGCGGCGGAATGGCATATGAGGCGATGAACAATGCCGGCGCGATGGATTCCCGGCTGATCGTGATCCTCAACGATAATGACATGTCGATCGCGCCGGCGGTCGGTGCGATGAGCGCCTATCTCTCGCGTCTGCTCTCTTCGAAGTCTTTCATGTCGCTGCGTCATATGGCCAAGGAGGTGGCTCGCCATTTCCCGAAGCCGTTGGAGGATGCGGCGCGCCGGGCCGAGGAATATGCACGCGGTTTCGTTACCGGCGGAACGTTGTTCGAAGAGCTCGGCTTCTATTATGTCGGCCCGATCGACGGTCACAATATCGACCACCTGCTGCCCGTGCTAAAGAACGTCCGGGACAGCAGCGAGCCCGGGCCGGTTCTCGTCCATTGCGTGACCCACAAGGGCCATGGCTATCCGCCAGCCGAGAGCTCCGAGGACAAATGGCATTCTGTCGCCAAGTTCGACGTCGTCTCCGGCGCGCAGGTCAAGAGCAAATCGGCGGCGCCGCAGTATACCTCTGTCTTCGCCAAGGCACTGATCCGGGAGGCTGAATCAGATGACCGCATCGTCGCGATCACTGCGGCGATGCCGTCCGGCACCGGGCTCAACCTGTTCGGCGAGAGATTCCCGAAGCGCTGCTTTGACGTAGGTATTGCCGAGCAGCACGCCGTAACCTTTGCGGCCGGCCTTGCAGCCGAGGGCATGCGGCCGTTCGCGGCGATCTACTCGACCTTTCTGCAACGTGCCTATGACCAGGTCGTGCACGATGTTGCGATCCAGAAACTACCCGTCCGCTTCGCGATAGACCGCGCCGGGCTCGTTGGCGCCGATGGCCAGACACATGCCGGATCGTTCGACGTAACCTATCTCGGCTGCCTGCCTGGCTTTATCATTATGGCTGCGGGCGATGAGGCCGACCTCGTTCACATGGTCGCCACCTGCGCGGCGATCGACGACTCCCCCTCGGCGGTACGCTATCCGCGCGGCGAAGGGACCGGCGTGCCTCTTCCCGAGCGGGGCGTGCCGCTCGAGATCGGCCGTGGCAGGATCATACGCGAGGGCACCAAAATCGCGTTGCTGAGCCTGGGAGGCCGTCTGTCGGAGTGCGTGAAGGCGGCACAGGAATTGGGTGCCTTTGGCCTCTCGACGACGGTCGCCGATGCGCGCTTCGCAAAACCGCTCGATACCGCTTTGATTAATCGTCTGGCGCGTGAGCACGAGGTGATGATCACGGTGGAGGAGGGGGCGATCGGCGGCTTCGGCAGCCATGTGCTGCATCACCTGGCGATGAGCGGCATGCTCGATCAGGGGCTGAAGATCCGCACGATGGTATTGCCCGACGCTTTCCTCGACCATGATGCGCCGCAGGCCCAGTACGACCAGGCGGGTCTCAACGCCAGGCAGATTGTGGCAATGGCGTTGGCGGCGCTCGGCCGCGAATTGGCGCAGCAGCCGGTTCGCGCGTAGACGTCACGAGCGTTGCGGGACAAGCGCCGCGCCGATCAACTCCTCGTGGAGCGGGGACTGGCGGACAGCCGCGCGAAAGCTCAAGCGCTGATTCTCGCTGGGCTCGTCAGCATCTCCGGGCGGCGCGTCGACAAGCCCGGTGAGCAACTTGCTGCAGATGCGGCGCTGTCGCTGAAGGGGCAGGACCACCCTTGGGTCTCTCGCGGCGGCGTCAAGCTCGCGCACGCCCTGGATCATTTTGGGATCGCGATCAACGGATCGATTGCGCTGGACATCGGCGCTTCGACCGGCGGCTTCACCGAGGTGCTGCTATCGCGCGGCGCCAAGCGAGTTTACGCAGTCGATGTCGGGCACGGCCAGCTGGCCTGGAAGCTGCGCCAAGATCCGCGGGTCGTCGTCCGCGAACGGCTGAACGCTCGCCAGCTCAGTCGGGGCCATATTCCCGAGCCGGTCGATATCATTACCTGCGATGCGAGCTTCATCGGGCTCGCGACGGTGCTGCCGGCGCCGCTGGAGCTTGCCGCCGAGCGCGCCGAGCTGGTGGCGCTCGTAAAGCCGCAATTCGAGGCCGGCCGCGGGCGTGTCGGCAGAGGAGGGGTGGTGCGCGATGCTGCCGTTCATCGCGACGTGTGCGAGCGCATCGCTGTGTGGATTGCGGCGCAGCCGGGCTGGGAAGTGGCCGGCATCGTCGA
>JAFMSA010000072.1 GCA_017353855.1 Alphaproteobacteria bacterium | reverse complement strand
GCCTTGAAACCGCTTGAGCCGTCGGCCGTGACCCGATGCGTGAAGACCGACCCCGGGCGCACGAACGCTCCGCTCGATGCCGTGCGGTACCGCGCATCGTCGTCGACCCATTTTCCTTCGATGACCATGCCCATGGCTACCTCCTTTTCCCCGAGGTCACTCGATCGCGACCGTCTGATCCGAATAGTTCGCGCGGAGACCGTAACTGCCCTAGTTTCACGGCACGGCGCCATAGCGTGTAGCTGCGGAGGCCGGTCGTGGGAAAAGGGTCGGGACCGGCGATCGCCTTCACCTCCGCGAAATCTTTAAATCTTTGACCCGGACGACGATGAGTCCGGTCAGGCCCACAAGGTCTTCGTCGCGAGAGCGGCCCCTTCGGCAAGCGCGCCAAGCTTCGCCCAGCCGATTTCGGCATGCACCCTGCCTCCCATGCCGCAGTCGGCCCCGCCAACGACATTCTCGCGTCCGACGATAGCCGTCCAATCGATGAGCCGGCGGGCAACGAGTTCGGGATGTTCGACGATGTTGGTGGCATGGCTGATCACGCCTGGCATCAGGATCGTGCCGGGTGCGAGCTTCACCTCCTTCCAGACATCCATCTCGTGCTCGTGCCGTACGTTCGCTGACTCGTAGGAGTAAGTCTGCGCCTCCACCTTGAGCGCGATGTCGATAAAAGATTTGAGCGGGATATCATCGACATGCGCGCCGTGCCAGCTGCCCCAGCACCAGTGATAGCGCACTTTCTCCGGCGGGATGCCGGCGAGGGCATGGTTCAGCGCCTCGATCCGCAGCGTCACTTTCCGGTAATCGGCGAGGCTTGGCTCCGGCTGGATCATGTCCCAGGAAGTGGCAATGCCGGGATCATCGATTTGCAGGATGAAGCCCGCCTCGACGATCGCCCGGTACTTGTCGCTCATGGCGTCGGCGAGCGCGTAGACGAATTCCTCGTCGGTCTTGTAGTGCTCATTATATATGAAATGGTCGAGCCATCCCGGCGCGAGCGCGGGGACGAAAGCCTCGTCGACGGCGACGCTCGACCGCACGATCGCCGCCCTGAAGCAGTCGAGCTGGCGTTGCGTCGCGGCGGTACCTTTGGTCTTTATGGGGGCGCTGACGATGACGCGCTCGCGGGCCGGCGGGCGCGGCCGTTCGCCCGGTATGCAAGCGATGGTGCCGATGCGGTCCATGTCGGCATAGAGGGTACGGAAGACATCGCGCTCGCGCGTCGATTCGCGCATGGTGCCGACTTCGCCCGGCTTTAGCGGCCGCGTGCTTAGCCCGGTCATTTGCTGGTCGAACCATTTCACATCGAGCCCGGACCAGTACTCGCCGTCGCCGATGCAGTCGAGGCCGATCTCGACTTGGCGCTTGACCACCTTGGCGACCGCCGGCACGACCTGCACCGCCACCTCCTCGCGGCTCGCCTCGCCGCGCGCAAGGCGGCGGGCTGTCTCCTCGAAGCCCGGCGGTGCCGGCAGCCTTCCGACATGGCTGGTGCCGATCTTTTGCGCGCTGTTCTTCATCGATCTCCTCCCGTCGCGTCCGGAGTTGTTCCAATCCGTTCCGCCAAAGCGGCAAAGATCGTCGCCGGACCTACGCCGCGCATGAGAAAACTCCACCAAACCGTCAAGGACTGATCTGTGCGTTGCGGGATCCGAATGGCGCCTCCTGGCTTCGATCGACCCTGCCGCCACGCTGCGCGCGAGCTCGGCACTGGAACGCAGATCGGCGGCCCGGCTGATCATGCTGCTCAGCTTCACCGGCACGGCAATTTTGCGATTACCTTTCCCACATGTCGGAGATGTGGCCGGCGAACGGCAACCCCCGGCAATTTCATGGCGCCTGCCGGCCTCGCCTTGATTGCCGGGCGTCGGATTATGTTGCGCCAAAGGCGACGTTGGCAGCGGTGGTTCCGCAATCGCAGCGTTCCTGTTCGCAGACCAGTAGCCGTACGATAGAGGAAATCGACAGCGCATTGGCTGGCCCGGCTGCAGTTTCATAGGGCCGGCTGCACGGCCGCGGCGCGGGACCCTGCCACCTGAGCGAAGTCTTGGCGCAACGTCTGTGCAGGAAGGTCCCATCAGCCCGGCGAACAATGCTGCTAGCTTGCAGAGTCACCGCGGATCCAGACCTTAGCCGCGAAGCACATGTTCAACCTCTCTCGTCGAGGTTCAGATCGAGACTTCCCGACCGATTTCGACGACGGCATCAATCGGGAGCTTGAAGTAATCGGTCACGTGGGCAGAATTGCGCTGCATGAACGCGAACAGTGCCGCTACCGCTCGCAATAGAGCGTTGTGGTGATCGTCGGGAACGACGGTCTCGTGACCGACATAATAGGTGACGTCGGAGAGGTCGATGCCGCACCCGAGCGCGTGCGCATGCTGCAGCAGGGCCGGGATGTCCGGTCGCTCCATAAAGCCGTACCGCCCGGTCGCGCGCCAGAAACAGGGTGCAATCTCGTCGAAGGTCAACCGTTCGGTGTCGCCGATCCACGGCACCGACTGCGTAGTGACCGTGAGGACGAGCAATTTTTCGTGCAATGCACGGTTGTGCTTGACGTGCCACACCATAACCGGCGGCACGCCCTGATGAGTTCGCGTTAAGAACACAGCGGTGCCGGGAACGCGCGGGATGCCCTCCTTGGCGATCTCCGACACGAAAGCTTCGACCGGCGTGACTTTATCCTGAATGCGGGCGGTTACCGCCCTCGCCCCGAGGTGCCAGATCACCATGACGCCGTACACGAGCGCCGCCAGGAGTAGCGGCACGTAGCCACCCTCCGCCACCTTTGTGATGTTCGCCGCGAAGAACGCCGCATCGACGAGAAAGAAGGCGCCCGCGACCGCGCCGGCGGTAATGACGCTCCACTCCCAGATCTCATGCAGCGCGATGAACAACAGTGCAGAGGTCATCAGCATTGTCGCCGCGACGGCGATCCCATAGGCCGACGCGAGATTGTCAGACTTGCCGAAACCGACCATCAGCCCGAGGGTGACGAGCATCAGAAGCCAATTAACGGTGCCCACATAAATCTGACCGTAGCCTTCGGCCGAAGTCTGCGTGATGTGCATCCGCGGCAGCCAGCCGAGTTGTATTGCCTGGCGCGTCATGGAATATGCACCGGTGATGATCGACTGGCTCGCGACGATCGTCGCGATTGTCGCGAGCGCGACCAGTGGCAGCTGTAACAAGGACGGGCACAGCCGATAGAAGATGTTGTCCGAGATCGGAGCGCCATCGAGCACCAGGGCCGCCTGGCCGGCGTAATTCAAAACGAGGCTCGGGAAGACGACTCCGGACCACGCGAGCCTGACCGGGCGGGCGCCGAAATGTCCCATGTCGGCGTATAGCGCCTCGGCGCCGGTGACGCAGAGAAACACTCCGCCAAGCACGAGAAATCCTTTAGCTCCACCTGCCACGAGATAGCTGACCGCATACCGGGGATCGATCGCGAAAAGGACCGAGGGATATCGGTAAATGCCCCAGATCCCAAGCAGTGCGATCACTGCGAACCAGAGCGCCATGATCGGACCGAATGTCCTGCCGATCCGGGAAGTACCTTGAGGCTGGATGGCGAAGAGAATGACGAGGATCAGAACCGAGACCGGAAGCACATAGGATGCAAGGGTAGGGAGCACGATTTCCAGCCCCTCCAAAGCAGAGAGGACCGAAATCGCCGGCGTGATCGCCCCGTCGCCGTAGATCAGCGCCGCTCCAAAAAGTCCGACCGCGATGATCGCGGGGCGATGCCGTCGCTTTACGCCAAGCAATGACATTAGTGCGAGGATCCCGCCTTCTCCATCATTGTCGATGCGCATCGCAACGCTCACGTATTTGAGCGTCGTGATGATGATCAATGTCCAGACCACGAGAGATAGTACGCCGATCACCGTTGCCGCATCGGGGCTGCCGCCGGTGAGGCCCAGCACCGTCTTGAACGTGTAGAGAGGGCTCGTCCCGATATCGCCGAAGACTACCCCCAAAGCCGACAGTCCGAGCGCAGACAGGCTCGCGGTGCTCGCCGGGCGGTTTACGGCATCACCAGCTACGTGAGACAAAGGGCCAACTCCGGTAATCGTTCCGGTCAGAGCAGAAGCACGACGGCATCCTCGCGGGCAAGCAAAAGAAACTGTGCACGGGTATCGGGAAGCACACGCGTCTTCAGCAGCCTATAGAACCATTCACAATCGCATCCGGGGAAGTAGGAAATCCGTTGTCCCGCACGCCGCCCATGCGTTCTCTCTGCTTGTCTACAGGACTGGTTCGAGGCCGTGGAGGGTCACCACAGAGGTTCGCTACGTCGGGGGCGGCGTCTCGCCTGTCAACGTCGGACGGTGCCGCAGGCGCGCGAACGGGAAGCGAGACAGCTTGTGCAATCCCGCCACGCTTGACAGGCTATGCACAGAGCGGCGCGTCTCCGCGATGAGTTGCTGGACAGAAATGGTCTCCCTCACCTCACCGCGTTCCTTGACCGCGCGCAGCAGGCGCAGCGCGATCAGACCGAGGGCCGAAGCGAGCGCGAAGAAGAACGTCCAGGAGTGGAAGGTCAGCGCCTCGAACCCGACCTCAGTGCCGGGGCCTTTCCAGGTGATCGAGAGGCTGAGTTCGCGCGCCGCGAAAAAGTCCGCGCAGGCACCGCCGGCGAGCGAGGCCAGACTGGCGGAAGCCGCCGTCACCACGCTGTTCGCGGCCAGGTAGGAAGTCGCCCGACCGATCGGCGAGAGTTTCATCGCGATCGTGGCGGTGGCCAGCGCGACGCCCGCGGTTGCGACCCCCATCAGCACGTGCAGCAGGACCAGCAAGGGGAGCAGCATTTCGCCGAGCCAAGGCTGCCCGGACACGCTCCAGACCAGCAGGCAGGCAAGGAAGAGCGGTGCCGTAACCTGCAAGACCGACCGGCTGCCATATCGGTCGCCGAGCCGGCCCCAGATATTCAGGAACGCGAGATTGGAGAGCTGGCTGATCACATTGAACAGAACAACGCGCGACATCGGCAGGCCGAGCGTGCGCAGCATGTAGACGGTTAAAAACGGCGATGCGAGATTGACCGCGAAGTTCCACATCGCAAGGAACCCGATCAGCCGGCGAAAATTGCCGTCGTGAAACGGCTCCGCCAGCAGCCGGAATGGGCGGAATTTCTCGTCTGGCGGGGCCATCGGCGGCTCGGGCGTGCGGGCCAGGATATAGACGCCGAGCAAGCCGAAAAGTCCGCCGAAGACGAACAGCGCCGAATAGGCATAGGCGTCGCTCGACGGGTAGCGATGCTTCCAGGCGGCGATGAGCACGCCGGCGCCGAGGCTGAGCAACATGCTGAGGGCCGTCGTCGCGAAATTGCGCCAACTGAAGAATCGCCCGTAGATCCGCTCCGGGATAACGTCGCGCATCCAGGAGTTCCACGCACATCCGCCCACCGCGCTGAAGCCCTGATTGATCGCCACCAGCACCGCGACCGCCACAATCGAGCTGCCGTGGGGAAGCAGCGGTGTTGCGGCAACCGCGAGGATGAAGATGCGGGCGATCAAAGATGAGACGACACCCAGCGTGCGCCGCCGTCGCAGCCGCTCGACCAGCAGCACCGCCGGGAGTTGCAGGAACTGGACCAGGAAGGGGATTGCCGCCAGCACGCCGATCATGAGGTTGCTGGCATCGAGCGCCACTGCGAAGCCGGCGAGAAACACGCCGGAGGTCAGCGTGCCCATCGTCTCGCTAGCCAGGCTGTCCAGCAGGACCAGCCGCAGGGTGCGGCGAAGTTCGTCGGCATGCGGGTGCGCGCGCGGCGTCGGGGTAATCTGGTCGGTAGTTCCAGAGGCGCCTCGCGGCTTCCGTCGAAAGAACACGTCTGCTCACCTTGTCAGTTTCGCTGCGCCGTAGTATCGGACTGATGCTGGAGGATCCCGAAGACTTATACGAAATCGCTGTGCTGCGAACTCACCTTGCGACAACGAGATCCGTCAGGCGCGCGAGGAGGCGCCCTTGTCTAATCAGGACCTGGGCACGCGCCCGCTGAGGCCTCGCGCGCCTCCGTCGGGTCGACAAGGCGGGGGATTGCCGAGGATCGCAAGGGGGCTCGTACCTCGCGCGGATGCCCGGCACCGTGTCGACCGAGTAGCCGATGGCGCAGCCCGACGCCGCATGGTCTGTCGGCCGCGTCGGCTGGCATCACGGCTTTCGGACAACATCACAGCCTATCTTGCGAATGGTGGCGCGCTTGAGCACGCGCAGCTACAGAAATTGCAGCAAACCGGCGCCGGATTTCCGTCGAAAAGCGCGCCCGGTTTCGCTCCAATCCGACACTCGATTTCGGCATGTTCGGCACCCTGCGGTCGGCTTTGGCGCCGCTGCCGTGCGGGCAAGTAATGACCAGAGAGCCCCGGTTTTGAAGGGTGGGATAAGCGGCACGCGAAAAGAGCGATCGCCTCTCTGCACGGATCAGACTTGCGGCTCGACAGGGCTCGTCAACTGCCCGTCCCCCTTCGATGCCAACGTCGGTCGCCGCACAAGATAGCCGATGATCCGTGACACCTTGGCCTAAATCGCTGTTTGGCGTCGCCTGCGGGTGGCGTCCAGTTAATCCGGATATCCGGGTAAATTTTGACGGGCCGGAGTACTTTGCCTAAACTAAGCTAATGCAATTCGACCTATGATCTCCTGGAGCGTCCGGGCGAGGCCTGCGGGGCGCTCCTGAACAGCGCCAAAGAGCAATCAGGGAGGAAGACAATAATGGCAGAAGCTGCTTTGTCCGCCACGGAATCGGCGTTGGAGAACCAGCGTATCGGCGCGCTGCAGATCCGCGTCGTGGCGATCTGTGCGTTGATCCAGATCTGCGACGGCTATGACGTCGGTTCGATTGGCTGGGCGGTGCCGTCGTTGACCCACGCCTGGAACCTGCCGCCGTCGGCGTTCTCCCTGGCCTTCCTATGGTCCAATCTAGGCGTCATGGTGGGCGCCCTCTCTTCCGGACCGATCGGTGACCGTTTCGGGCGCAAGCCGCTCCTCCTCGCAAGCATGGCGATCTTCGGCTTGGCATCGCTGCTGAGCGCCTTCACCGGTTCGCTCGGCATGCTGGCCGCGCTGCGGTTTTTCACCGGGCTGGGCATCGCTGGCGCGTTTTCGGGGACGACGGCGCTGACCGGCGATTACACGCCGCAGCGCCTGCGCGCGACGATGATTATGGTCACTTTCACCGGGGCGCCGATCGGCGGTTTTTTAGGCGGCCAGATCGTGGCCGTGCTGTTGCGGCACTACCCGTGGCCGGTGATCTTCATCCTGGGTGGCGCGTTTCCGATCTTGTTGCTGCTGGTTATAGCGCTTTGGCTGCCGGAGTCACCACGTTTTCTCGTGGCAAGAACAAACCTCACGCCGCGCCATCGGGCGTTGTTGGCGCGCCTCGGCATTGCGCCGGGGCAGGCGACGCCCCATGGTGTGGACATTGCCCACGAAAACCCGGTCAAAATGCTGTTTGGTAAGGGGTACGCGCTGCAGACCGCACTGCTATGGGTCATCTTCTTTTGCAGCCTGGTGAATCTGTACCTGTTCGTCTTCTGGCTGCCCGAGGTATTGCACCTGACCGGCATGACACCCCCCGAAGCGGTGTTCGCAACAAGCCTCCATGCTCTTGGTGGGATCATCGCCGTGCTATACCTTGGGTTCCTGATCGACCGCGTCGGCCCGGAACGATCGCTGGCTTTACATTACGCCGTTGGTGCCGTGTTCATCGCGCTGATCGCGCTTGTCGCAATGCCCTACGTGATGCTACTGGCGGTGATCTTCCTGTCCGGGGTCACGAGCATCGGCAGTCAGACCGGCGCCAACGCGACGTGCGGTGCGCTCTACCCGGCGCGGATGCGCACGAGCGGCATCGGCTGGGCGCTCGGCATAGGCCGGCTCGGCGGCATCGCCGCCGCGCCGCTGGGCGGCTTCCTGTTGACGCGGGGTCTGCCACCAAAGCAAATCTTTTTGAGTGCCTGCTTCTTTGCGATCATTGCCGCGGTGGCGACGGCATTGCTCGTGCTGCGTGGGACGCGCGTTGCGCCTCAGCTTGACCTGGCCGAGCCGGCCAGTCCGGGGTCGGATCCCAGTGCCTGGGGGTGAGGCACTGGCTCAGTCTCAACGAGGGTCTTCTCCAAGCTGGTACGCTCGATGCTCGCCGCATCCGCGCCCCTTCCAAAGACGAACTCGGGAAATGCCTGAGAGCCTTGATTGCCGATATCAATCGTGACCCGATCGTGCTCGCTGCAGAATCGGAAGGCAGCATGGCCCGATAGGTGCGTTGTTATGGAAACCGGTACTCTTACTAGCGGCACTGCACCGCCAATGCAAAGGAGTGCTGCTCGTCAACCGTGTAGATTAAGGGCGGATCTTCTGCCGTTTATGCAGCCAGCGCTGCACCCCGGGCGCGGGTGGCAGGAAGCTGAGGCAGGGGAAGCCCCTCATCAGCGGCAAGACCGTCAAGTGCTATTCAAAATGCTGGTTGCGGTTTGGAGGGGATAGTTGCCGCGTAAAATCAACACCGCTGACAGAACAAGGGTCAGGAACTGCCCTGGTCGCGAGACTGGAAGCCGTCCAGCAGAGCGTCAGCGTGCTGACGGTGGTTCATAAAGACGAGACCGGAAACGCAGCGCGCTTCGGGAAAGCCACTAAATGAAAAACAGATCGGTTGCGAATGCGGCGTGCGTTGCGTGACGGAAGAGAGCACCCGCAATCCGCCAACCATAAAGACCGACCCGGGTTTTGCGGTCAGCGGCGCTGTCGCGCCCCTGGATAAGCAACCTGCCCATGCGTGATATATCATTATGGGTATTGCGCTAGGATGAGGCTAGCGGTTGCTCAACTCCACGACTACAATACATTCACAGATGCAGACGCAAACGATGGCTTTCTTTTCAAGAACGTCACGTCCGACGACCGGCACGGATCGGAAACATTACCTGCATTTCACCAACGTCCGGCTTATTTTAATTTGCGGCGAGCCTAACACGAAGTTAAGTTAACGTTTAGCCCGCGAACGCCGAATTTTCCGACGGCCTCGTGGGGAGGGGATTGTTCATGTCGTTAATCGAAGGTTCACAAGGTCACGAGGTCGACGCCCGGACGTATCTTGCTCCGAATGCAGCGAACTTCACGGCGTTGACACCACTCACTTTTCTGGCTCGCGCCGCTGCGGTATATCCGAGCCGGACAGCGGTCATCCATGGGGCGAACCGCTTCACGTATAGCCAGTTTTACGAGCGCTGCCGCCGCCTGGCCGATGCCTTGCGCCGGCGTGGCATTCAGTCGCGGGACACGGTGGCCGTCATGGCGCCGAACATTCCGCCATTACTCGAGGCGCATTACGGTGTGCCGATGGCAGGAGCGGTCCTCAATGCGCTGAATTATCGGCTCGATGCTCGCTCGATCGCGTTTATCCTGGCGCATGGTGAGGCGAAGCTGCTGATTGCCGACCGTGAATTCGCCCCGATCGTCACCGCGGCGCTCAAAGAGCTCGACAGTCCGATACCGCTCGTGGAAATCGACGATGGCGTCGGCGCATCGCTCGGCGGGATCGAATACGAGGCTTTCCTGCGCGAGGGCAATCCCGAAGCTCCTTGGGACACGCCCCGCGACGAATGGGAACCGATCGCGCTCAATTACACCTCGGGTACCACCGGCAATCCCAAGGGTGTCGTTTATCATCACCGCGGCGCCTTTCTGAACGCGATGAGCAACGCGATCATCTTTGGGCTCGATCACCGCTCGGCCTATCTATGGACGCTGCCGATGTTTCATTGCAACGGCTGGACCTTTACCTGGGGTGTAACCGCCGTTGCCGGCAGTCATGTCTGCCTGCGTCGCGCCGATCCGGCATCGATCTTTTCGGCGATCGCGGAGCACCGGGTAACCCATATGTGCGGCGCACCGATCATTCTAAACCTTCTCGTGCATGCGCCGGAACAGATCAAGCGCAGCTCTGACCACGTTGTCGAGGTCGCTACGGGGGGTTCGGCACCGCCCGCGTCTATTATCGAGGGTATGGAAGGGATGGGATTCCGTGTGGTCCACCTTTACGGATTGACCGAAAGCTATGGCCCATCGACGGTTTGTGCCTGGCAGGACGACTGGGCCGACCTGCCGATGACGCAGCGAGCGGCGCGCATGGCGCGCCAGGGAGTGGCGAACCTGGTGCCGAATACAAACCGCGTTGTCGATCCCCAGACAATGACCGATGTGCCCGCGGACGGCAGCACTTTGGGTGAGCTCGTATTGCAGGGAAACACGTTGATGAGGGGGTATCTGAAAAACCCGGCTGCGACAGAAGCGGCCTTTGAAGGTGGCTGGTTCCATACCGGCGACCTCGCGGTCCAACATCCCGACAGTTACATCGAGATTAAGGATCGGTCGAAGGATGTTATCATAGTGGGCGGCGACAATATTTCCTCGCTCGAGATCGAAGATGTCCTCTACCGCCACCCGCAAATCTTAGAGGCGGCGGTTGTCGCCAAGCCCGATCCCGTCTGGGGCGAGGTTCCTTGCGCGTTTGTCTCGCTCAAGCCGGATGCCGGACCAGTCCCGGCCGAGGAGATCACTGCCTGGTGCCGCGCCAACCTCGCCGTTTATAAGGTGCCGCGGATGATTGTCTTCGGGCCGCTGCCCAAGACCTCGACCGGCAAGGTTCAGAAATTCGAGCTCCGTGACCGGTTGAAAGCAACGACTCGGCCCGATGGCCAATATCCGTCAGCAGATATGCCCACGGATGGCGTTCTTGAGCGAAGCTTCGCCAAACTTAAGAAAATTATTCAGGTATTCTATCGGAGGTAGACCCAATAACCTCTCTCAAATATTGAGCTCATCGCGTAACGCGCGAAATATGTAAAATACGATGTCGAGACTGACGGCTTTTTTTGCGGCGGGCGTGGTTTCGGTCATTCGGGATGCTGCAACCGGCAGGGCGCCGAGGAGAGTGCGCAGCCCTAATCGCCGGTTATCCGCCCTGCGGGCCGACAGACGTCGAGCCACTCTGTCGATTTCTCCATCAGCAGGTAGCGGAGTGCCGGTGCCTGTTCACGCAGCGTGTCGAAGTGGAGGAGCAGCGGCATCGCCATCGTTTTCCTATCTTATCATCTTATCTAAATCTAAACCTCGGAACAGCGGAATAGCTCCTGCGAGAGTCCATCGGAAAAACGCGCCATGAGCCGGCGCCGGTCCTGGCGAAAGCTCCACATCCGGGTGGACGCCGGCATCGGACAGATCATCACCGCCGAACTGACCGGCTATGTTGTCGACAAGACTCGCAGGTCGGTTCCTTGCTGACTTGACGTCAACAGGCGGCGGGTCACGGTGCCACCCTTTCGAGCGGTGCCCAGTGCCGCGGCGGGAACCGCGCCGACCCGGCACGACTGGCACCTGCAGCCGATCGCCGAGCGCGGCGACATGGGCTTGCGGTGGGCATCTGGTTACAACAACCGCCAAGAGCGCGTGCGCTCTGTGGTTGCGAACCAAAGGGCTGCCGACGACCGAGTTGGCTATTGCCGTCGCCTGGTCCTGGCTGCGTCGCAGGCTCGAGCCCGGGAAGCAGGGAAGGCTTCGACTGAACGGAGATGCGTGGCGCTGACTTCTCTAACAGCTCAGTCGAGGCATGCGCGCAGCTTGGTCGCCAGGACGCGCGCATAGGGCTCTGCGACTACAGAGAAGTGCCTGCCGGGAACTTCATATATGTCAAGCCGGCCAGCAGTCAGCTCGATCCAGGCCCGCTCAGGAGGGATCCGTTGGTAGCGGACCGACCGTAGCCCATTCGCCTTGAACAGCGTCAATTT
>JAFMSA010000071.1 GCA_017353855.1 Alphaproteobacteria bacterium | reverse complement strand
TTACCGACTCGACAATGGCGGCTTCCCCGCCTTTTTCGAGTCGGCGCCCGACCTCGGGCAATTCCACATAGACGACGTCGCCGAGCTGTGACTGCGCATATTCGGAGATGCCGACGACGGCGAGATCGCCGTCGAGGCGGATCCATTCATGGTCTGTCGTGAAACGCAGCGAACTCATCGGGATTTCCTCCTGCGGGATCAGCCGCGGTAATACCGGGTCGGAACGAACGGGAGCCGGACGACGCGTGCCGGGCGAGACGTGCCGCGCACCAGCAGCCCCAAAGCCTTGCCTTCGGCGGCATGGGAGTGTTCGACATAGCCCATCGCGACCGGCCCGCCGATCGTCGGGCCGAAGCCGCCGCTCGTTACATGGCCGATCGTGTTTCCTGCCGGGTCGGCGATGAGCGTGCCTTCGCGCGCCGGTGCGCGTCCTTCCGGCCGGATGCCCACGCGTGCGCGCGATGCGCCCTCGGCGAGCTGTCGCAGCACCGTGATGGCGCCCGGAAACCCGCCTTCGGCGCGCCTCCTCTTGCCGATTGTCCAGGCGAGGCCGGCCTCGACTGGTGTGGTGTCTTCATCTATTTCATGCCCATAAAGACAGAGCCCGGCCTCAAGCCGCAGCGAATCGCGGGCGCCGAGGCCGACCGGCGACACCTCGGGCTCGATTAGCAGCCTTCGCGCGAGACTCTCGGCTCCGCGGGCCGGAAGCGAGATTTCAAACCCGTCCTCGCCGGTGTAGCCGCAGCGGCTGACGAGACATGGCCAGCCGCAGATCGTCAGCTCCGCTGCGGCCATAAAGCTGAGCTGCGCAATGCCTTCGGCGAGCCGCGACAGCGCGCTGGCCGCGCAGGGGCCCTGAATTGCCAGGAGGGCCCGATCCGCCAGCGGCTCCACCGCGCCGCCGAAGCGATCGCGAAGACGCGCGAGGTCGGTCTCTTTGCGCGCTGCGTTGACGACGAGGAAGAGCTCTCCGCCCAGCCGCGTCACCATCAGATCGTCGATGATGCCGCCCTTCTCGTTGAGCAACAGCGTATATCGCAGCCGCATCGGGGCCAGTGCGGCGAGATCGCCTGGGACAAGCGTCTCGAACGACGCGATCGGATCCCCCCCGCAGAGCCGGATTTGGCCCATATGCGACACGTCGAACAGCCCGGCCTGGGATCGTGTGTGGAGATGCTCGGTAAGGATGCCGCTCGGATAGTGGATCGGCATCTCATAGCCGGCGAAGGGCACCATTCTGGCGCCGAGTTCACGATGCAGGGCGTAGAGCGGGGTCCGCTTGAGCGGCGCCTCGGTCTCGGCAGCGGTCACCAGGGCACCTCCGACAGGGCGAACGCGGAGCGTCCGAACACTGCCCCCTCTGTCGTGGACCCTGAGAGATTCACCCGGCCTCCGGCGAGCCGCGGCCCGGGCTTACTCCTTCGGTGAGCGACCCCAGCCGCTGCTTTCCAGAGTGCCCTCGCGCCCGCGGTCCTTTTGCCTGAGAGTTTCCGGGGCGGTTGCTCCTTCGGCGCCGCGCCTGTCGGTGCGACCTCTCCTGCGGGCGTGCATACAGCGGTTCTGGTGTAGCACCATCAGAGCGTGTCGGCCAACCCGTTCCGATCAAATTCCCCGGTAACGGGCCTGGCCGAGCGCCGCAGGGTCGCGCCGCGCGCCTGGACATCGATCGATGCCGCGAGCCGCCCCGCTGACCCCGCGGTGCCGCCGCCGGACCGCCTTGAACTCCAGCGCCTTCCGGCTTGGCTGCCCGGAAGCCCAGCTCCCTTGACCGTTGCCTGTTCGACCAGCGCGGCCGGAGGACGCCGGGCCCCGGGAGAGATCCGGCAATCAGACGCCCCTCCCTTAACTCCTTCACGTCCGATATGCCGTCTTCACGCGGCCGTTACCGAGGCGCAAAGGGGAGAAAGATATCAGCGGCCGCGGAAGTTTTTGTAGAAGTCGATGACCTCGGGGCTTTGCTGAAACCCCAGCAGGACGTTGAGGTCGGAGGCCTTTTGGCCGGCGAGCGGGATGTTTTGCTCGATATGGTCGGTAACGCCGGCACGCCTTTGGTTGGGCTCGAAGGCAATCCGAACCGCGAACGGCTTTTTGCTGAGGATCGATTGATCGGGCCCGGTCACCGCGACAAAATATTGGAGGTCCACCGAGTCGCCCTTCGCTGCCGGGCCGCGCTCGCCGACGACAATCGTGTCGAGCGAGATTCGTACTCCCCCGCCGGTGTTCTCGCATTTGAGGTCGGCATCGCTTAACAGCCCGTAGAATGCGACATTGTCCGGGCGCCGCTCCGGGGCCGGTCCGAACACGGCGGTGTTGGCCAGGGGCCGCAATATGACGGCCGTCGGACACGCCTCGGTCTGCTTTGACGGGCCGGACGAAAACCAACTGCACCCTGCCAGAGCCAGGACGCCGAGGAGCATTGCGCCCTGCGCAACTTGCAGCACCCTCACAGGGTGTTGTGGGTACCGTCGCAGAACGGCTTGCCTGCGGTCGATTTGCAGCCGCAGAGCCAGACCTCCTCGGTCGCCTCGGCAGTGAAGGGAACAGGGGTCAGTCCGGTGCCTTTGTGCGAGCCGTCGCAGAAGGGCTGCGATCGGCTGCGCCCGCAGGCGCACCAGAAGTATCGCTTGCCGGCCTCGACGGTGACGCCGTAGGGCTCTTTTTGCGCGGGTATCGGTGCTTCCATTCTTTGTCCCTGTCAATCCAATGTTTCCGGGGCGGACGTCCCGGCCTTCAGGTCTGGGGAGGTGCCCCGCCGCCGGGACGGGGAACTCCTCCGGTTGGCCCGTAAAGGGCCTAGTGAGGCGCAGAGCTTTCGCTCCAGCTCCTTTCGCCAATGTTGTCGGGCAGCGTTCGAGACGTTTCGTGCCCACCGCCCGGACCGTCTGCAGCCTGTCCTTCAAGAGGTCCGAACTGAGGAGGCAATCGGACGTTGGTCTTAAACTTCCCGGTCAACGTGGTCTCCAGTTAGCTTTCGACCTAGGCTGGCAGGCGTGGGCTTGCGAGTAAGCCCCCGGGCCTAGCCGTGCCCCTGGTGGTAGTAACGACAGCTTCGGTGGAGCAGGCCGGCTCCGCCGGGGGTGCGTAGAGTGGCAGGAAAAACATATGGCCGTCTATACTGATGTTGGCGATGACGAGCTCCGCGCCTTTATTGCCCTTTACGATATCGGCGAGGTGCTCTCCTGCAAGGGGATCGCCGAAGGCGTCGAAAACTCGAACTTCCTGGTGACAACGGAGGGCGGTAACTTCATCCTGACGCTGTACGAAAAGCGGGTTGCGCGGCATGACCTGCCGTTCTTCATCGCGCTGATGGAACATCTCTCCAAGAATGGCGTCGCTTGCCCGATACCCGTCAGGGGGCGGGACGGGATCGCGTTGCGTGAGCTACGCGGCCGCCCGGCGGCCGTGGTGACGTTTCTTGCCGGAATGTGGCCGCGCCGCATTCAGCCCTTTCACTGCGGCGCGCTCGGCGCGGCGCTTGCGGCGCTGCATCGCGCCGGCGCCTCATTTGGGATGACCCGGCCGAACGACCTCTCGGTGACCGGATGGCGGCGGTTATACGAAACCTGCCGCCGCCGCGCGGCGGAGGTACAACCGGGGCTGGCTGACGAGCTCGACGCCGAACTTGCGCTCCTCGAGGAGGAGTGGCCGCGCGACCTGCCGCGCGGGGTGATCCACGCCGACCTGTTCCCGGACAATGTATTCTTTCGCGAACGCGAGGTGTCGGGGCTGATTGACTTCTATTTCGCCTGTACTGACTTCCTCGCCTACGATTTGGCGGTCTGTCTCAACGCATGGTGTTTTGAGGCGGATGGCAGCCTCAACGTGACAAAGGCGCGGGTCCTGCTTGATGGGTATCGGCGGGGCCGTCCGCTCGCGGCGGACGAGCTCGCGGCACTGCCCTTGCTAGCCCGCGGCAGCGCGCTTCGTTTTCTTCTGACCCGGCTGTTCGATTGGCTCAACCCGCCTGCGGGCGCGCTGGTCCGGCCGAAAGATCCTCTCGAATTTCTGCGCAAGCTGCGCTTCCACCGGGGCATCACAAATCTCGGTTCTTACGGGCTCGATGCCTGAACTGGCCGAAGTCGAGATCTTTACCGACGGCGCCTGTCGCGGCAATCCCGGCCCCGGCGGCTGGGCCGCGATCCTGCGCTATCGCGGCGTCGAGAAGGAGTTGAGCGGCTATGAGGCCCCGACGACCAACAACCGTATGGAAATGATGGCTGCGATATCGGGTCTGGAGGCACTTAAGCGCCCGTGCCGGGTCAAGCTCTACAGCGACAGCCAGTATCTACGCGACGGGATCACCAAATGGATTCATGGCTGGAAACGGAACGGCTGGCGCACCGCCGACCGCCAACCGGTAAAGAACATCGATCTCTGGCAGCGGCTCGATGCCGCCGCGGCCCG
Organism: Alphaproteobacteria bacterium; assembly: GCA_017353855.1. Lineage (GTDB taxonomy): Bacteria > Pseudomonadota > Alphaproteobacteria > ATCC43930 > CGMCC-115725 > AP-15. The sequence continues at coordinate 7,419 of JAFMSA010000071.1, read as the reverse complement.
GCATATCGTCAACTGGCAATGGGTGCGCGGACATTCCGGCCATCCCGAAAACGAACGGGCCGACACGCTGGCGCGTGCCCGCATCGCCGACGCCAGCTGACGGCCCGCCCCTCTCCCTACCGGCAGGCCGAGGAGCCGGTAGGAGGCCAGTCCGATGCCGGCCGCCGCGACGTGTCAGGCCGTGACTAGAGGGCCTTCAGCATCGCGTCGGCGGTGGAAACTTCCAGCTGGCCCGGCGGCTCGACGTTGAGCGCCTTCACGACGCCATCATCGACCAGCATCGAATAGCGCTGTGAACGCTTGCCCAGCCCGGCCTTGGTGAGGTCAAGCTCGAGGTCGAGAGCACGTGCCAGATCGCCGCTGCCGTCGGCGAGCATCTGGACCTTGCCTCCGCATTTCTGATCCTTGCCCCAGGCGGCCATTACGAAGGGGTCGTTGACCGCCACGCAGGCGATCTCATCGATACCCTTTGCCTTGATGTCGGAGGCTTTGTCGACATAGCCCGGCAGATGACGCTGCGAGCAGGTAGGCGTGAATGCTCCCGGCACCGCGAAAAGGGCGACCTTCTTGCCACGAAAGAAATCGTCGGTCGTTACTTCCTTCGGCCCTTCCGGGGTCACCTGTTTCAGCACGACCGACGGTAATCGGTCGCCAACCTTGATGGTCATGTAAGTTCCTCCGGTCGTGTATGGGTCAGAGAATCCCTCCAAGCGCCTCGCGCTCCCATCGCGAGGGATCGGACGGCGGAGCGATAACATAGGTGGGGCCGCAAGGGCAAACCCGACCCGGGAAAACTGCGAGAGCGCTTTTTTGTCAGCCGCCGCGCAACGAAACCGATATACAGGCGTATAGCGACGGAAGTCGGTTCGATCAGCGGAACGCTCGTGTTATTGCGGCGGAGGTCACGTTGAAATCGCTCACAGGGCAGCTCTTGGTGGCGATGCCTCAGATGTTGGACCAGCGCTTTGCGCGGTCGGTCATCTACCTTTGCGCACACAGCGAAGACGCTGGCGCGATGGGGCTGGTGATCAACAAGCTGCTGGGCTCGCTGATGTTGGGTGAGCTGTTCACACAGCTCGACATCTCGCCGAGCGGGGCCGCAGACTCGCGCCCCGTCCATTTTGGTGGCCCCGTTGAGGCGGGCCGCGGCTTTGTTCTGCACACGGCGGATTATAGTGAAGGGACCACGATGATCGTGGACGGCAACATAGCCGTCACCGCCACACTTGAAATCCTGAGGGCGATCGGTAAAGGGCAAGGTCCGCGGCGCAGCCTATTCGCTTTGGGCTATGCCGGCTGGGCGCCGGGCCAGCTCGATGCCGAGATCCAGGCCAACGGCTGGCTTTCGGTCACCGCCGATGACGATATCATTTTCGATACCGATCAGGATGGGAAATGGCGGCGCGCATTGGGAAGGCTCGGTATCGATCTGTCGATGCTGTCCACTGACGCGGGACACGCATAACCTGCTGGCACTTCCTGCGGCCGGTGATCCAGCGGGGGACCGCGAACCGGTTGGCCAAGGGCGAAGGCTGCAGCACTCAATCCGGCGCTGTGTGTTGCTTCGTGCATCCTCGATGACCGACAGCGGGGCGCCCGCGGCAAGTGATCGCGTGGTCAGACCAGCAGACCGGCCCCACGGGACGGGATTGCGTCGGAAGCGGCTTACTCGGCAGCGAATTGCTTGCAAAGCAGCCGCTACGCGGCGGTCTCGAGATCAGTCAAGAACCGGCTGAGGTTGCGCAGCGTGCCCAAGGCTTGCCCGACGGGCGGGCGATCGGATTGACTGCGGTGCAGCGGTCAGTCAAGCGCTCTCGGCCCCGGCCGCCGGGCAAGGATCGCCGGGACCCCTGGACCGAAACGGCGTGCCAAGAGCCGCGTGAAGGGCCGCGGGAGTTCGCCGAATGCTTCCAGGATGGATCCTCCGGGCTGTCGGGCCTTGTGGGAGGAACCCCGCTTAGCTCTGGCTTTGGCTTAACCGCGGGGTTGCTAGCCGTTGCGTTGCGGTCGGCCGGCGGTCGCCGCGCAGGATCGCAAACAGCAGGTGATCCTGCCATTTGCCTTCGATACAGAGATATTCGCGGGCGTATCCTTCCTGCTGGAAGCCCGCCCTGGCCAGCAACGCCCGGCTGGGTGTGTTGGTCGGCAGGCAGGCGGCCTCGATCCGATGCAAGCCAAGCCGATCAAAAGCGAAGTCGAGAACCAACGGCAGGGTGGCCGTCATATAGCCTTGCCGCGCGAAGGCCTCGCCGACCCAATAGCCGAGGCTCCCGGTCTCGGAAACCCCACGCCGGATATTGGACAGACCAATTCCGCCGACCAGCGTTTCGTCATGTGTAAAGATAAAAAAATTATAAGCCTGATCGGTGCGCCAGTCTTCGGCATAACGGCCTATCCGGGCGCGAAAACTCGGGCGGCTCAGCGCGTCTGGCGGCCAGGCCGGTTCCCACGGTACGAGAAAATCCCGCGAGTTCGCGCGCAGCTCCGCCCAGACTTCGTAATCGCCGCGCTCGGGCGGTCTCAGAAAGACGCGTTCCCCGATGAGGCGGTGAGGGTCGGTGCGTGCGAGAAACAATCGCGGGAAGGGTCGTCGTTGCGGCGCCATTGGTTATCGTAGCGTCAGGCGGCCAGACGTTCGCGCAATCGAGCGAATTCTTCGAGCCGGCTGAGCGGCCCGAGTGCAGCCAGGGTCGGCGGCGCCGACCGCCAGCGATCAACGACCCGGCGGATCGCAGCGTCGTCCACCGCCTCTATGCGGCGCACAATTTCCGGCGGATCAAAGGGGGCGCCGTGGATCAGGAGATGCTGGGCCAACTGTTCGCAGCGAGCCGAGGTGCTCTCAAGCGACATCAACAGCCCGGCCTTCATCTGCGCCTTGGCGCGGTTGAGCTCGATTTCGGTCAATCCGTCTTCGAGGCTGATCGCTTCCTCGCACAGCGCGGGCACCAGCTCAGCCGCTTCTTGCTCTCCCGTACCGGCATAGATCCCGAACAAGCCGCCGTCCCGATAGCCGTGAACGAAGGAATGGATCGCGTAGACCAGTCCCCGCTTCTCGCGAATTTCCTGGAATAGCCGGGAAGACATCCCGCCGCCAAAGGCGGTCGACAGCACCGCGGCGGCGTAATAGTCGGGATCGCCGAGCGTGATTCCGGGGAAGCCCAGAACAATGTGCAACTGCTCTAAATCCCGCTCTTCGCGCCGGTCGCCGCCGGTGTAGCGTGCCGGCTCTGTCACTGCCGACCGCTCCGCCGGGAAATCCGAGAGCAGTTTCGCCGCCAGATCGACCAGGCGCTGATGATCGACATTCCCCGATGCGGCAAGCACCATCCGGCGCGCACTGTAATGCTCGCGCAAATACGAAACGACCGCATCGCGGTCGAGTTCTCGGATAATCTCCGGCCTTCCCAAAACCGGCCGCCCCATCGCCTGGTCGGGATAGGCGCGTTCCTGGAACTGATCGAAGATAATATCGTCCGGGGTGTCGTTGGCCTGGCCGATTTCCTGCAGGATTACGGCTCGTTCGCGCTCCAGCTCCTCGGGATCGAAGGCGGAGTTCTGCAAAATGTCGGCGAGGATATCGAGAGCGAGCGGTACATCGTCCTTGAGCACCTTGGCGTAATAGGCCGTGCTTTCACGCGATGTGTAGGCGTTGACGTGACCTCCGACGGCTTCGATCTCCTCGGCGATCGCGCGGGCGCTGCGCCGTTGCGTGCCTTTGAACGCCATGTGCTCGAGGAAGTGCGCAACGCCATTGATCTTCGGCGGTTCGTGCCGGGTGCCGATATCGATCCACATACCGAGCGAGACCGTCTCAACGGTATCGACCGGGTCGCTGGCGATCCGCAGCCCATTGGCCAGTGTGGTGATTTTCGTTGTCATGCCGCAACTCCGACCCGCCGCGCGTGAGCGAGAATATACCGCCTGACTGCGCCGAGCTCGTTGGGTAGTGCGATTATCCGTTCGCGACGATCGAGAAGATCGCCAAGCTGCGCCGGCAGGGCGGGGCGAATACCTGTGGCGCGCTCGACGGCCTCGGGAAATTTGGCCGGATGGGCACAGCCGAGAGCAATCATCGGGATATTGGAGTCATGTTCGGCAAACTCGCTCTGCGCAGCAGCGACGGCGACTGCGGTGTGGGGATCGATCAGCACGCCCGAACCGGAATAAATCCGCGCGATCGTCTGCATCGTCCGAGTGTCGTCCACTTTGTAGGCGGAAAACAAGCGACACGCTCTGCGCCAGGCTTGGCCGTCCTCGGGCAGGCTCCCGGTGTGCCGGAACCGCCCCATCGCTTGGCCAACGGCCGCGCCATTTCGCCCTTTCAGCTCGAAGAGCAGGCGCTCGAAGTTGCTCGATACCTGGATGTCCATGCTCGGGCTGAGTGTCGGCCGGACCGTGCCAAGGCTCATCCGCCCCGTCGCGAAGTAACGTGCGAGGATATCGTTTCGATTGGTGCCGATCACCAGCCTATCGATGGACACTCCCGCGCGGCGCGCGATGTGGCCGGCATAGACATTCCCGAAATTGCCTGTGGGCACGCTAAACGAGACCGGCCGCGCCGGGACGCCCAGCGCCACGGCAGCCGTTACGTAATACACGGTCTGTGCGGCGATGCGCGCCCAGTTGATCGAATTGACCGCCGAAAGGTTGAGCTCGCCGCGGAATTCGGCATCGGCGAAGAGCCCTTTGACGAGATCCTGGCAGTCGTCAAACGTGCCGTCGATCGCGATCGCATGGACGTTGGCCGCCTCCACCGTCGTCATCTGCCGCCGCTGGACTTCAGACACACGGCCGCGCGGATACAGAATGAAAACATCGACTGCTTCTCGGTCTCGGCAGGCTTCTATCGCCGCCGAACCGGTGTCGCCCGAAGTGGCGCCGACGATCGTGATGCGCTCATGGCGCCGGGCCAGCACTGCATCGAACAACAATCCGAGCAGTTGCAGTGCCAGATCCTTGAAGGCGAGCGTTGGACCGTGGAAGAGCTCGAGCAGCCAGAGCTTCTCGTCGAGCTGTACCAGCGGTGCGACTGCCGCGTGGCGGAACCGGGCATAGGCCGCCGTCGCGAGCGCATGCAGTTCTGCCGGCGCAAAGGACTCACCGGCGAACATTGAAAGGATGCGTGCGGCGACCTCCGGGTAAGCTGACCCGACATAACTACGCAGACTGGCAGCATCGAGTTCGGGTATGCTCTCTGGAACGTAGAGGCCGCCATCCCGGGCGAGGCCGGCGAGGAGCGCCTCCGCGAAAGAGAGCCTCAACGGCGCAGCGCGAGCGTCACGGGTGCTGATGTAGCGCAAGACGTCCGATCCGATCAGTAGCGCGCAAACCTATCGCCTTATCCCCGGCAATCGCAACCGAGTGTGTCATGACCGCGTCGCATTGGTATTCGTGCGGCCGCCCGGCCTATTTCGCGACGTAAAAGGTGCCGTCCTGCGAGCGGCGAGCGATCTGATAGTAGCGATCGATCGCGTAAAGCGTTTCATCTGTAAAGCGATTGAACTTCCGCCGGGAATGCAGAATATGGCACTCCTTGGTGGTTGGATCATCGCAGATATCTCCGCGGAGCTGGATCACTGCAAATTCGTGGGCAGCTATGCGCCGGATGAGCTCACGCTGGTCCAGCCGGCCGGCCAGAATATACTGGCGAGAGTTGAAGGGATCGAGAATGAACGGCTTGCCAGCCGTATAGCATAACAGCAGGCTTTCGCAAATTGCGGGGCCCGGTCTCTCGGCAATGAATCTCGCTTCGCTCAAGAATTCGCGTTGCGCATTGCGGTCATGGTCGAGCAACGTGCGGACATTATAAACTTGCCGGAACGCGTCCGGGCTCCTCGCGAAGATCGGCTGTGCGAGGACGAGCGCCGGCGCACCGAACACTACGGCGGCGAGGCGCCCTTGCATCTCCCGCCGGCAAATCCGTTTGCGCAATTCACAGAACAAGACGCCCGCAGCAATCCCGAGAAATACTGCCGCATCCTGAAACGTGTTGTAGGAGGTCCCTTCAAACCCCGAGAGCACCGTCGCGGCGGCGATCGAGAGGGCTCCCCAGGCAGCGAGAACAATGCGCCTGCCCGTAAAAATCCACGGCGAAAACACAGTAATCGCGATTAGTGGAAACTTGAACAAGCGTAAATACTTCATCGCGTGATAGCGCGAACCGTACCAGGTGAAGTTGCGCGGAGACAGCAGATGCTCGATAAAAGCGCCACCTGCGACCAGTTGCGTGAGGCCGAGCAAGACCGCCGCAAAACCGGCGCAGCTGCCGAGCCAGAACAGGAGCTTCCGCGGGGAACGGAGCCCCAGATCGAGCGTGATTGCGAGCGGTATCGCGATGAGATTGTGCTTGATGAACCCACCCGAGACGACAAGCAGCGCCGCGAGAAGCAGCCCGAGACGGTGTCGAGATCCCGACCGGTAGACTACAAGGGCCCCAAGCATGACGGCTTCGCCCAGCGTCTGCGGATCGTCGACCATGATCCATGCTGGAGCGACGAGATAGCAAAACCCCAGGACGCAGGCGGCTGCGAAGACCCCGTCAACCCGATCGCCCCCAAAACTCCGCGTCGCGATAGCTCCCAGCAGCCCGATCGCAGCAAAGGACATCCCGGAAACGATGCGTCCGCTCAATAGAAGGTCGTGAACCAGGCGATCGAGCCCGCCGACAATCAAAAACGATCCGATCGGATAATTGTTCACTCTCCAATAATTGCTATCATAAATAAGGTAATGATCAATGAGCCTCTGGGCATTATAGACGTTCCATCCTTCATTGTAGTTGCGTTCAAATAAAAAGCCAGCGGCCAATAGATTCTCTATCGCGAGCACAACTGCACAAATCAGCACCAAGCCGGCAAAGGCCGCGCAGAGGCAGGTTATCATACGGCCTGCCCCAGGCCTTAGCGGACCCGGGTAACGCTGTCGCGCGGCTGCTTCCACTGCACTACCCTCGTGGAGTTTTAACGAAATTGTTGGCAAGGCGGTTTTTGGTCGGGATTACGTTTAGTTGATACAAGCGCACCTCGAGGCGGTACAAGGGGAGGATATTGCCAAGTGGCGTAGTGTGGAGCGGATCGGCCACTGTGCATCGCTCTCCCAATGCTTTGCGGGCCGCACGGTCGGGAGCCGCCGATCCAGAAATGGACCGGCTGCTGCACAGCCCAGTCAACAAGGACTGGATTACGACTGGCGGCAAGTTGACCAACCCGCGCTATTTCAGCGCTGAAGCAGATCGACACAACCGAGGTCAAGCAGCTCAAGGGAGCGTGGGCCAGCCACCTCAAATCAAAGGCTCCCCGGATCGGCCGCAAGCATTCGTTCGAGGCGACCTCTGCCGTCAAACACGGGATCATGCACATCCTCGCGCTCAACGCCGGGACCGGCGACTTTATGTGAGAGCGCCGGTCGGGGACGGACCAG
>JAFMSA010000488.1 GCA_017353855.1 Alphaproteobacteria bacterium | reverse complement strand
CCCGCCAATCGGCGCGGAAGTGAAATTTGCGGTCGGCATGACCAAAGCCGTCAATGAAATGGCCGGTGGCAAAGGGCGGGCAGCAATCGAGCCAACCCGTTTCCGGGAAGCACGCGAGGCCGGGCAGCCCGCTCATCTGCAGGGTTCGGTCGATCAATTCGATCGCGCTCATCCCAAAGCCGGGGTGGCGGCCGCCCAATCGCCGGGCCAGCGCGCAAATCACCTCATGGTTCGAGCGGCACTCGGCAAAAGGCGGCAGGACCGCGCGGCCGAGCTGCAGGTAAGTATGGCCGCCCGCGGGATAAAGGTCGTCGTGTTCCAGAAAAGTCGTGGCCGGCAGCACGATGTCCGCCATCGCCGCCGTCTCGGTCATAAACTGCTCGTGGACACAGACAAACAGATCCGTGCGGCCGAAGCCGCGGCGCACCCGATCCGATTCCGGTGCGACGACCATTGGGTTGGTGTTCTGAATGAACAACGCCGTGACCGGCGCTGCCTCCCCGATGTCGTGCGGGTCGCCGGTCAGCACCGGCCCGATCCGCGACTGGTCGAGGATGCGCACGGCCGGATCGAGCAGATCGAGCCCTTCGATAAGGGTTTGGTCTATCGCCGCGAGCCCGAGATTCGAATAGAGCGCGCCGCCGCCCTCGTGCGCCCAGGCTCCGGTCACGGCCGGCAGGCACGTGACCGCGAACAGCTGCGCGGCACCGTTGCGCGAACGCGAGAAGCCGTAACCAAGCCGGATGTAGCTGCGTTTGGTATGGCCGTAGAGCCGGGCAAAGCCGCGAATCTCGTCCTCGGAAAGCCCGGTGATCGCCGCCGCCCAGCCCGGCCCGCGCTCTGCCAGGTGCGCTTCGAGCCCCGCCGGATCGTCGGTATGGCGCGCCATGTAATCCTGGTCGGCGTAGCCTTCCTCGAACAAGACATGCAGCACGGCGCAGGCGAGCGCACCGTCGGTGCCGGGCAGCGGTGCCAGATGAAGATCGGCCTGCTCGGCGGTGGCGGTGCGATAGGGATCGACGACGACGAGCTTCGCGCCACGCTCGCGGCGCGCTGCCGCTACGTGGGTCATCACATTGACTTGCGTCGAGACGGGGTTGCCGCCCCACATCACGATCACATCGGACTTGGCCATCTCCCGCCCGTCGACCCCGCGCTTGACGCCGACCCCGGCGAGCCAACCGGCATCGGACAGCATGCTGCAGATCGACAGGTGCTCGCGCGAATAGCGCATCGCGTGGCGCAACCGGTTGATGCCGAAGCGCTGCACGAGCCCCATCGTGCCGGCATAAAAATACGGCCACACCGTCTCGGGGCCGTAGCGTTGGGCCGCGCGCGTCAGCGCTTCGGCGACCTCGTCGAGGGCTTCCTCCCACCCGATCGGTGCAAAAGCCGATCTGCCGACGCCCTTTTCTCCGGTCCGCCGCAGCGGCCGGGACAGCCGCGCCGGATGATGCTGACGCTCGGCATAACGGGCGACTTTGGCGCAAACGACCCCGTTCGTGTAAGTCTGTGCTCTCGCGCCGCGCACCCGTCCGATCCGTTGCCCGTCAATCCGCTCGACCTCGAGCGCGCAGGCGCTCGGACAATCATGCGGGCACACGCTGGGGACGATGTCGCGCAACAAGGACGGGCTCCGCCGCAGTTTATAAACAATATTATAAGGGTGGCCTCGCCGGGTCGGTAAAGGCGCGTCACGTGAGGAGAGTGACATGGAATTTGCGTTGACGCCGGAACAGCAGGAGATCCGCGCTGCGGTGGCGCGGCTGTGCCAACGCTTTGGCGACGAATATTGGCTGAAGAAGGATGCGGAAGGCGGCTTCCCGCATGAGTTCCACCGGGCCATGGCCGAGGCCGGCTGGCTCGGCATTGCGATGCCGCAGGCCTATGGCGGCAGCGGCCTCGGCATCACCGAGGCCGCAGTTTTGATGCAGGCGGTTGCCGAGTCGGGCGCCGGGTTCAGCGGCGCCTCGGCGATTCACATGAACATCTTCGGGCTCCACCCGGTCGTGGTCTTTGGCAGTGACGAGCAGAAGCGCCGTTTCTTACCGCCGCTGATTGCCGGCAAGCAGAAAACCTGCTTTGCCGTAACCGAGCCCGATGCCGGGCTCGACACGACCCGGCTGAACACACGGGCGGTGCGCGACGGCGGCCATTACGTCGTGTCGGGCCGCAAGATCTGGATTTCGACCGCACAGGTCGCCGAGAAGATGCTGATCCTCGCGCGCACGACCCCGGTCGAGCAAGCGGCGCGGCCGTCATTGGGCATGAGCCTGTTCTACACCGATCTCGACCGCGGCGCCGTCGAGGTGCGCGAAATCCCAAAGATGGGCCGCAAGGCGGTCGACTCGAACCTGCTGTTCATCGACGGGCTGAAAGTGCCGGTAGCGGACCGTATCGGCGAGGAGGGGCGGGGCTTTCATTACATCCTGCACGGAATGAACCCGGAGCGCATCCTGATCGCGGCAGAGGCGGTCGGCCTCGGCCGTGCAGCGCTCAACCGCGCCGCCGGCTATGCGGCGGATCGGATTGTCTTCGACCGGCCGATCGGCCGGAACCAGGCGATCCAGCATCCGCTCGCCGAACGCTGGATCGAGCTCGAAGCGGCCGAGCTGATGGTGCTGCGCGCCGCCGCGGCTTATGACCGCGGCGAGGAGGCCGGTCCCTACGCCAATGCCGCAAAATACTGCGCCGCAGAGGCCGGCTTCCGCGCCTGCGAGACCGCAATCATGACACATGGCGGCATGGGCTATGCCCGCGAGTACCATGTCGAACGCTATTTTCGCGAGATCCAGATCGCTCGCATCGCTCCGATCAGCCCGCAGCTGATCTTGAGCTACATCGCCGAGCGCGTGCTCGGCTTGCCAAAGTCGTATTAGTTTAGGAGTCAGTGCCGTGACATTACGCATTGCAGTCGGCGGGCTTGGCGCGATCGGCAAGGTCGTGGCCCGCCGTCTCGATTACGGGATCGAAGGATTGGCGCTGAGCGCGGTTGCCGCCCGGGACGCGGTGCGGGCAAAGGCGGCAATGAGCGATTTCACGCAGCCGGTGCCGGTCGTGCCGCTCGCCGGTTTGTGGGAGCATGCCGATGTCGTCGTCGAATGCGCGCCGGGCGCAGTGCTGCGCGAACTCGCCGAGCCCGCACTCTCCCATGGACGTGTCGTCATAATATTGAGTTGCGGCGCGCTCCTCGAAAATTTCGATCTCGTCGATCTGGCGCGCCGCCACAGGGGCCGCATTCTCGTGCCCAGCGGCGCGCTCCTGGGGCTCGACGCCGTGGCGGCGGCCGCCGAGGGCGGCATCGCAACCGTGCACATGGTCACAAGAAAGCCGCCCCGCGGGTTATCCGGCGCGCCCTATCTGGAGGAGAACCGTATCGATATCACCGCCTTGACGCAGCCCAAACGCGTCTTCACGGGCACTGCGCGAGAGGCGGCCCACGGTTTTCCGGCCAACGTCAATGTTGCCGCCGCGCTGGCTCTGGCCGGGATCGGGCCCGACCGGACCACGGTCGAAATCTGGGCCGATCCGGGCGTGTCGCGCAATACGCACCGTATCGAGGTCGACGCGAAAGCGGCGCGCTTGTCGATGCAGGTCGAGAATGTTCCCTCCGAGGAAAACCCACGCACCGGCCGCCTGACCGCGCTCTCGGTCATTGCCGCATTACAAAAGATGTCGAGCGCGCTCACGGTCGGGACGTGACGCGCTTCGCGAAGCCCGCCGGTGCACAGCGACGGCGCCCTCCCCCTTTGCGGCGTAATAAGTCATGCGGCGCCACGCGATGCAGGAGGTCGCCGGGCTCCCCCGAAGCGGCGCCCGAAACACTTGGTTGATCAGGTAGAACCGGGTCTTCCGGATCGATCAAGGGCGGGACGCCGGCCGCCGGCGTCATCGATGATCTCGCCTCGCGCGAGCTCACAGCGAACCGGATAGGAGTGGCGCCTCACCGGCCGCGGGAGCGTTTGTGCTCCAACCGATGCCGGGGTGCCGCAACAGAATGTCGATAAACGCCTGAGTGCGCGCGAAAACCTCAACCCCGGGACCGGGCAACCTCGGACAAGTGCGCCGGAGCCTCAGAAGGGTCTCTACACTGCGCTCGGCGGCACCTCG
>JAFMSA010000487.1 GCA_017353855.1 Alphaproteobacteria bacterium | reverse complement strand
ATGTCGGGCCGGCCAGCACGCGGGTGAGGTCGAGCACGCGGATGCCCGACAAGGGGCGATCGCCCCGCGGCAGTTGCTCCGGCGGACTGTCGCCGATCTTGACGATCTCAAGCAACGGCAGCGAGGCTATCGCCCCAGCCTGTGGATGCTGCGCCCATTCGGCCATGCTGCGCACCATGCCGCCGGCGCCTCCGGCGGCGATGATCGCCTCCTCGAGCTCGAGCGCATCGCGTTGTGCGACGGCCTGACGCACCGCCTCCCGGCTCTCGTCGCAGCCGAGAACACGCAGCGCAGCGGCACGGTGGTTCGGGAAGTTGGCATGTATGTAGCTCCAGCGGCCGTTCCTCGCCGGATACATGCCCATGACCGGATTGCGCTCATTGCGGACCCTGGCGCCGTTGACCTGCAGATAATGCCCGCTACGCAGCGACGCGGCCGCTTGACGCAGATCCACCGCCACGTGCTGCCGGCGGCCGGTGCGCAATTCCCACAGATCGGCGGCGGCAAGGCCCGTGGCGGCAAGTGCTGCGGCCGCGGCGGCGCCGATTCGGAATGGCGTCGGCAACACCGGGTCGGCTCCGCCGGTGATCTCGACATCGCGCGCCCGCCCCTCGGGCCAGCCGGCAATTGGCAAAATCGTTCGCAACGCCTCATGAGCCATAGTCGAGATCTCCCCAATCCTGCCCAGGCCTTGCCGGGCCCCGGCCGATCGCCGATGATGCCGTGAATTCACCGCGGAGGAAATGCCGATGAGCCGGATCATGATCGTCGTGGAGTTCGAGGTGAAATCCGAGCACCGCAGTCAGTTCGTCGAGCTGATGAAGGGGCATGCCCAACGCTCGCGCGCCGAAGACGGCTGTCAGCAGTTCGATGTCCTGCTCCCGCAGGATAACGGAGGCCGCATTCTCCTGGTCGAGGCGTGGCGCGACCAGGCGGCCCTCGACGCGCATTCGAAAACCCCGGCATTGGCCAAGACCCGCCAGACCTATCAACCCTGGCTCGTCAGCCGCAAGGCGACGCGCTGCATTGCCGACTGACCGGGCTGATGGAGTACGCAAACGAGCGGCACCGAGGAAGCACGCTCCCGGAATCCTGGCAAAGGACCGCGATTGACCCCATATAGTCGGTATGCTTGCCGAGGCACAGGAAGCCCGCCGCAGCGCCGGTGCCGCGGTGGCTCGCGTTGGCGTTACGCGGCTCGTCCTGACCGATTTCCGCAACTACCGCGAGGCCAGGCTCACCCTTGGTACCGAACCGGTGGTACTGACCGGCCCCAACGGCGCCGGCAAGACCAATTTGCTCGAGGCGGTATCCTTTCTCTCGCCGGGACGCGGGCTGCGTGGAGCAAAGCTGAGCGAAATCGACCGGAAGCAGGAAGCAGCGCGCGAGGAGCGGACCCACGGCTGGACCGTGGCTGCGGTTGTCGCGACGCGCCGCGGTGCCCTGCGTGTCGGCACCGGTCGGGATGCGACGACAGGAGAGCGGCGTGTCATCCGCATCGACGGCGAGCCGGCGCGCGGCCAAGCGGTGCTCGGTGAACGGCTCGGCCTTGTGTGGCTGACACCGTCGATGGATCGGCTCTTTGCCGACGGACCCGGCGCCCGCCGCCGGTTCCTTGACCGGCTCGTGCTCGGTCTCGACCCGGCGCATGCCTCGCACAGCTCGGCATACGAGCACGCATTGCGCGAACGCTCCCGGCTGCTGCGCGACGGCCCCGCCAACCCGGCCTGGCTCTCAGCCCTTGAAGGAGTGATGGCCGAGCGCGGCGTCGTTTTGGCGGCGGCGCGGCGCGAGGCGGTACGGCGGCTCGACGAAGCTTGCACGGAAGCCGAGGGGCCATTTCCGCGCGCCCGGCTGGCCCTCCTCGGCACTGTCGAGAGTTGGCTCGAAACGATGCCGGCGCTGGCGGCGGAAGAGCGATTGGCGGCGGCGCTCGCGGCTAATCGTGACAGCGACGCGCATGCCGGCGGCGCACTGATCGGGCCGCATCGCTCCGATCTCGCCGTGCGTCTCGCCGAGAAAGGCGTTCCGGCTGAGCTCGCCTCGACCGGAGAGCAAAAGGCGCTGCTGATCTCGATCCTCCTCGCGCATGCAAGATTGCAGCGGGCGGTTCGCGGCGAGCCGCCCGTCCTGCTGCTTGACGAGATTGCCGCTCATCTCGATGCGAGCCGACGCTCGGCATTGTTCGAGGCGCTGCTGCGGCTCGACAGCCAAGCCTGGCTGACCGGCACCGACGAGGCGCTGTTCGCGCCGCTGCGAGGCGAGGCCCAGTTTCTCTCGGCACGTGACGGAAACCTGGCCGCGACGTTCCTCTAACCCACGAAGGTCTTATCCAGCGACATGGCGAATACGACACCCGCATCCGATCCTCCTGGCCCGCTCGGCGTTGCCGCAGCCCGGCGCACCGCGAGCGCCGCTGCCTCGCCGCGCAATGGGCGGGCCAACGGGGAAGATGCGACCTACAATGAACGATCGATCGAAGTCTTACGCGGGCTTGAGGCCGTGCGCAAACGGCCCGGGATGTATATCGGCGACACCGATGACGGCTCTGGCCTGCACCACATGGTCTATGAGGTCGTCGACAATGCCATCGATGAGGCTCTCGCCGGCTTCTGCGACACTGTCAGTGTGACGTTGAATGCCGACGGGTCGTGCACCGTAACCGATAACGGGCGCGGCATCCCGGTCGGCATCCACGACGAAGAAGGTGTGTCGGCGGCCGAGGTCATCATGACCCACCTGCATGCCGGCGGCAAATTCAATCAGAACGCGTACAAGGTCTCGGGTGGATTGCATGGCGTGGGCGTGTCGGTGGTCAACGGCTTGTCCGCCCGACTCGACCTGCGCATATTCCGCGGCGGGTCGGAATGGTTCATGCGGTTCCGCGACGGCGCGCCGGAAGCGCCGCTTGCCGAAATCGGGCCGGCACCGGACTGGCCGGCGGGCTCGAGCCGCCAGGGGCGGGTCACCGGCACGGAAATCACGTTTCTGCCAAGCCTCGACACCTTCAGCAACACCGAGTTCGACTTCGCGACCCTCGAGCACCGGCTTCGCGAGCTCGCCTTTTTGAACAGCGGCGTGAGCCTGGTGCTGAGCGACCTGCGAGGCGTCGAGCCGAAAGTGGTTACGTTGCATTTCGACGGCGGGCTCGAGGCCTTCGTCCGCTATGTCGACCGCTCGAAGCAGCCGCTGCATACCCCGCCGATCGCGATCCGGGGCGAGCGCGACGACATCCTGCTCGAGGTCGCGATGGAGTGGACCGACAGCTACCACGAGACGGTGTTCTGCTTCACGAACAACATCCCGCAACGGGACGGCGGAACGCACCTTGCCGGGTTTCGCGCCGCGTTGACGCGCACCGTCAATACCTACGCATCCGCGAGCGGTATCGCGAAAAAAGAAAAAGTGGCGCTGTCGGGCGAGGATATGCGGGAAGGCTTGACTTGCATCCTGTCGGTCAAGGTGCCGGACCCCAAATTCTCCTCGCAGACCAAAGACAAGCTCGTCTCCTCGGAAGTGCGCCCCGTCATTGAAAACATTGTCACGGACAAGCTGACCCAGTGGTTCGAGGAGCACCCGGCGGAGGCCAAGAAAGTCGTCGCCAAGGTCGTCGAGGCGGCAGCCGCGCGCGAAGCTGCGCGCAAGGCGCGCGACCTCACGCGGCGCAAGGGAGCGCTCGATGTCGCCAACCTGCCGGGCAAGCTGGCCGACTGTCAGGAGCGCGACCCGGCAAAGAGCGAGCTCTTTATCGTCGAGGGCGACAGCGCCGGCGGCTCAGCCAAGCAAGGCCGGGACCGGCGGTTTCAAGCAATCCTGCCGCTGAAGGGCAAGATCCTCAATGTCGAACGCGCCCGGTTCGACAAAATGCTGAGCTCTGCCGAGATCGGCACCTTGATCGCGGCCCTCGGCACCGGGATCGGCGCCGAGGATTTTGATCCGGACAAGACGCGTTACCATCGCATCATCATCATGACCGATGCCGATGTGGATGGCAGTCACATCCGCACCCTGCTGCTGACCTTCTTTTTCCGCCAGATGGCGAGCTTGATCGACAAGGGATTTCTCTACATCGCGCAGCCGCCGCTCTACCGGCTGCAGCGCGGCAATGCGA
>JAFMSA010000486.1 GCA_017353855.1 Alphaproteobacteria bacterium | reverse complement strand
TTTCGAACACGATGCCGACGAGCTGGTGACCGCTATCCGTGAGGTCGTCCGACGACGCAACGATCAGTCCCCGTTGCTGCTTCTGATCGAGGCGGCCGATGACGCTGCGGACGAGCTCGAAGAGGCCGCTTTCCTGATGCGGTTGCTGGCGAAAACCGAGCCCACTCGAGAGCCACTGGAAGCGGTGGCCGCGCTTACCGACACGCTGCTAGCGGCAGCGCAGGAGTGGGTGAAGACGTTGACGCACGCGGTACACGTGGATCGACCTCGGTGGGAACTGGGCCGCAGTCAATCCGGTTCGCTCGACGACGTGGATGACTTCCTGACCACGATCGATCGTCTCGGTGGACTGGAACACCAAGCCGACGATGCGGAGCGGGGACTGATTTCGGCCGCAGTCCAGCATGCACGCGACTTCCGGCAATTGCATCTCTACGCGGAGATCGGACGGAGTCTCGAGGCCGGGGCTGACGCGCTGAAGCGGGCGAGCCTGCTGGCGCGCGACCACATACTCGGGAGTGTTCTCGGTGGCTGACCGCGCGACCTCGGGTCTCGCTCCCTACCCGATCAAGGCAGGCGTATCCGTGCCGCCGGAGGGCGCGATAGAGGTAGGCAACAAGGCCCGGAATCTGATCCGCATGGCGTCGGCCGGGTTGCCGGTGCCCGCGGGCTTCGTGTTGTCCACCGCGTGGACCCGCAAGGTGCGCGCCGAGCGGGAAGACGACACACGACTCGTCGAATCGCTCGCGGCGGGCATCGACTTAGTGGAGACCGCCACGGGGCTTCGGTTCGGTTCGGCGCGACGTCCGCTCCTCGTGGCCGTGCGGTCGAGCCCGCCCGTGTCAATGCCCGGGATGCTGGAAACCGTACTGGATGTCGGACTGAACGCCGAAACCGTCGACGGTCTCATTCGCCTCACCGGCAATCCACGCCTTGCCTGGGACTGCTATCGCCGGCTCATACAGGGATTCGCGCAAGTCGTGCAGGGGCTGCCGACGGCGCCGTTCAACAACCTGATGCAAGCGGCCCTGGGCGAAGCCGGTGTGACGGCGTTGGAGCAGCTGGACCACCGCAGCCTGCGCCGGCTGACCCGGAACATGCTCGATGAGTACCGCGCTCTGGCGGGCAGGCCGTTCCCCCAGGACCCGCGGGAACAACTCAGGCGTGCCGCGGCGGCGGTTTTCCGGTCCTGGGACGCCGAAAAAGCGACAACCTACCGCAGGCTAAATCAGATTGACGAGGGGTCCGGTACCGCCGTCACAGTGCAAAACATGGTCTTCGGCAATGCTGGAGGAGATTCGGGCGCTGGAGTGGGATTTACCCGCAACCCTGCGACTGGTGAGCGCCAGCTCTACCTCGACTTCCAGTTTGGCGTGCAGGGCGAAGATGTCGTGGCAGGCCGTCAGGTACTGTCGGACCCTCAGCAGCTGCGGGGCAGATTGCCTGAGACGTGGAAGGAGCTCGAACAGGTAGCGCACCGGCTGGAGGCGCTGTTTCGCGATGCACAGGATTTCGAATTCACGTTGCAGGACACTCGGCTGAGCGTGCTTCAGACGCGTGACGCCAAGCGCACGCCCTGGGCAGCGCTGCGCATCGCCGTCGATCTGGCCGCGGAGGGGGTGCTCGGCCCCGAAGAAGCGCTGGCGCGATTGCACGGGCTCGACGTCCAAGCGGTAAAGCGGACGCGGTTTTCCGGCGGTCGGCCGACCCCGGTTGCGGTCGCAACCGTCGCGAGCCTCGGCGTGGCCTCGGGCGCCATCGCTCTCGATACTGCAGCTGCCGAACGACTCGGCCGGGAAGGCGCACCCGTCATACTGGTCCGCGCGGAATCCACGACCGCGGATATTGCAGGCATCGCAAAGGCTGCGGGAATTCTGACCGGGTCTGGTGGCCGCACCTCACACGCGGCGGTGGTGGCACGCGAGCTCGCCAAGGTCTGCCTTGTCGGTTGTCCAAGCCTGTCAGCCGATCCGGCGCGGCGGATCTGCCGTATCGGCGGACAGACATTCGCAGAGGGCGACTTCATCTCCCTGGACGGTGATGGGGGCGCAATCTATCCGGGCCGTCTCGCTATCGTCGCTGAACGACCCGAGCGCGAACTGGCAATCATCTCGGGATGGCACCGGGCTGCGTGAACGCCGCGCCACATCACGGAAAACCCAGACAGGCCGGGGGTGCACAGTGCTCGATTCCGACCATTCTGTGAAACAGGACATTAGAGCCCAGCTCACGACAGAATTGCGCGGCATGCTGGAGCGCCATTCCGCATCCGGCCCAGCCCATGCCTGCGCGCCCGGAATTGCCGGCCAGCCGCCGCGCGCTCGCAACCCCCTGCGCGCCTGCGTTGCATGTGAAGCCAATGCGGATTGCGCCTTTACGCACACCGTCAGGTCAATCCTCGTTCACTTACTATCCAATATCGAGGCGGCCGGGTCCGCAGACGCCGAAGGGGTGCATCAGCTCCGTGTAGCGGTCCGTCGCCTGCGCGCAGCACTGGTGCTGTTCCGCTCGAAACTGGAACCCGGCTCGCATCACCAGTACATGGTCGGGCTCCGCCGCATTGCCGGAATCTTCGGCAAGGCGCGGGACTGGGACGTGTTCGTGCTGGAAACACTTGCGGCGGCGGAGAAGGGCCTGTCGCAACCCGGCCGGTTCGATCTGTTGCGGAAAGCGGCTGAGCCGGCGCGGACGATAGCGCATCGCGGCCTCCGCGATGAGGTGAACGGCCTCGCCTTCGCGCGTTTAGTGCTCGAGATCGCTGACTGGATCGAGGTCGGCGCACACACGCGCGCGCCACTCAGGAACAACGAGGCGGATAAGCCGATCACCGAGATCGTACCAGAATTGCTGGACGGCGTGCTTCGCAAGGTCATTAAGCGCGGACGGAACCTGCACGGCGCCCGCAGTGAGGAATTGCACGCCTTGCGGAAGTCCATAAAGAAACTGCGCTACAGCATTGAGTTCTTTTCCTCGCTCTATCCGAAGAAACGGGTCAGAGCCTATCTTCGTCCATGCAAGGAGCTACAGGAGCTGCTGGGCATAATCAATGACGGGACCGTAACAATCGCTCTGGCCGAGGAGCTGGGCCAAGGGGGCGGTGAGGATCTGGCGGCCGCCGTCGGCACGTTGATGAAGTGGACTACCAGTCGGAGCAAAAGAGCACGACGTCACGTGCGGAAGTCGTGGAGCGCACTCCTCTCGGCCGATCCGTTCTGGCGCTGAGCAGGATTTCCAGCGCCGGCAGGTAAGAACGTCCAGTTGGTTGTGAAACGTGCCGGCGAATCCGCCTCGTCATACCTCAGCCTCGACGCACACTTCGAAATGATGGGGCGCGCCGAAGGCGAGCTGCTTGAGGCCGTCTATGTCTCTTGGCGAATGGCTACCACCATAAGCGGTTTACCTGTGAGTAGGCGCAACCGATCGTACAGCGCTCTCTCCTCGCGACTGAGTCACCGGCACGAGCCCCTCTGTCGGAACTCGACCGCCTGAGCGCCGGATGCCGCACCCGGATGCCGCCGAAGCACCCTCACGCGCTATCGCGCGCAACCGCCGCGGTGGCCCGTCTCTCGCCGAGCAAGAACGACACGGCCGCCAAATTAATTAAGCAGAAATTCCGCGTGTCCTTCACGAGCCCGGTCAGCTCCCGGAGTAGGCTCTGCTGACGCCCATGCGCAATCAAGGTTCGGCCCGGAGTCTCGCAACAGCCGCTCGCGGCATCAAACCCTCGCACGTCGAACCGGGTTGCCTCGGCACTTCCCCAGGGACCGCGGCGGCCGCGTCGAGCAAGCGTTGCGCGAGAGCAGGTCGTGGCGGCAAAGCGAAGCTTCCGTCAAGCAGCGATTACGGTCGCCGCGGTCTCAGCCATTGGAGCCCGCCGCTTCAACGAAGCGTCTGGATATAACCGATCAGATCATCGATCTCGACGCGCGTCAGCGCGAGGTCCGGCATCGCCCCGTGAGGATGCGATAGGAACGTGCGCAGCTGGTCGGCGGTCATAGGGCCGCGCGCAATCGCCGCAAAGGTGGGCGGCCCCTGCGGAACCCCGCCGCTCGGATGGTTAGCGATTATGTGGCAATTGGCACACCATTGCCGCGCAAGCTGCTCGCCTCGGGC
>JAFMSA010000485.1 GCA_017353855.1 Alphaproteobacteria bacterium | reverse complement strand
TTCAGCGCGTCTTCGAGGACTCCGGCGGCAGGGTCAAGGCCAAGCTGTGGCCGCCGATCGTAACGCCGGACTATACGCCCTACCTTGCGCAGCTGAGCGACGTCGATGTGATCGTGCAAGGCTTCGCCGGCTCAAACCCGCTCAAATTCATGAAGCAGTACAAGGACGCCGGTTTGACCTTGCCGGTCATTGGCGGTGAGACGGCGGGCGACGATGCGCTGTTGAAGAGCTTCGGCGATGAGGCGATCGGCATGATCAGCGCCTCGCCCTATACCGCCGATCTCGATACGCCCAGCAACCAGAAATTCGTTGCCGGCATGCTGCGCGACAACGAGAACCTGCCGGGCCTCTACGCCGCGGGGCTCTACATCAACGGCATGGTTGCCGATGCTGCCCTGCAAAAAACCGACGGAAAGACCGACGACAGGGCCGCGCTGATCAAAGCGCTCCGCGCGGTGGCATTGACCGATACGCCGCGTGGC
Organism: Alphaproteobacteria bacterium; assembly: GCA_017353855.1. Classification (GTDB taxonomy): domain Bacteria; phylum Pseudomonadota; class Alphaproteobacteria; order ATCC43930; family CGMCC-115725; genus AP-15. Next base: position 3,636 of record JAFMSA010000485.1, on the reverse strand, counting down.
CCGTTCCATTTCGACCAACTTGGCAATGTCGTCGGCAACATCTTCATCCGCCGGTGCGAGCGGAAGGGCGGCAAGCTGGTCAATACGACGATCAAGACCTACAACAACGTCGGCCAGTTTTGGACCTATGACGAGAAATGGTTTCTTGCGCAGCCGGTCTATTCCCGCGATTACCCGCCATTGAAAAGCTGAGGCTTCCGCTGCCCGCGGGCGGGCACCCACTCGGAGAAACGGCCGGCCGAAGGCTGTCGCCGATCCAACAAGCAGGGAGGAAGAGAGATGACGAGACGGCTCACGCGACGGACGTTGCTCCGCGGTGCGGCAGGTTCGGCCCTGGCAGCAAGCCTGCCGCTGCCGGCGATCGCCAAGGCCAACCCGATCAAGATCGGGCTGCTGACGATCAAGACCGGACCGCTCGCCTCGGCCGGCATCCAGATGGAGCAGGGCACCGTGCTGTTCCTGAAGGACCGCGATCATACGCTCGCCGGACGCAAGGCGGAGCTGGTCGTCGGCGACACCGGCGGCAATCCGGCCGGGGCCAAGACCAAGGCACAGGAGCTGATCGAGCGTGACAAGGTCGATCTGATCCTGGGCCCGCTTGCGGCGTTCGAGCTGCTCGCGATCAGCGACTATGTCGCCAGGCAAAAGGTCCCGCTGCTGGGCCTCGCTGCGGCCGAGGACATGACCCAGCGAAGACCGAACCCGTACTTCGTCCGCGCCTCCGCCACCTCGGCGCAACCGATGCATCCGCTGGCGGACTACGCGGCGAAGGACCTCAAATACAAGACCGCGATCACCGTTTCGGACGATTTTGCCTTCGGCTACGAGCAGATGGGCGGCTTTCAGCGGGTGTTCGAAGATGCCGGCGGGCGGGTAAAGTCGAAGCTGTGGCCCCCGCTGGTCACCCCCGACTACACGCCCTATCTCGCGCAGATCGCAGACGCTGATGCCGTCGTCGCAGGCTTCGCCGGTGCCAACCCGCTCAAATTCATGCAGCAATATCGCGCGGCCGGGCTGACCCTCCCGCTGCTCGGTGGCGAGGGGATGGCCGACGACTCGCTGTTGCGGACCTTCGGCGATGAGTCGGTGGGACTAATCTCAGCCTCGCCCTACAGCGCGGAGTTCGACTCGCCGGCCAACCGGAAATTCGTCGAGGGGATGGTCCGGGATACCGGAAATACGCCCGGCATCGCTGCCGCCTGCCTCTATATCAATGGAATGGTCGTCGACGCCGCGCTCAACCAGACCGACGGCAATACCGACGACAGGGAGGCGTTCATCAGGGCGCTACGGGCGGTCTCGCTGACCGACTCGCCGCGCGGGGCTTTTCATTTCGACCATTTCGGCAATGTCGTCGGCAATATCTTCATCCGCCGCTGCGAGAGGAAGGGCGACAAGCTGGTCAACACCATCGTCAAGACCTACCCCGACGTCAGCCAGTTCTGGACCTACGACGAAAAATGGTTCCTCTCCCAGCCAGTCTATTCGCGCGATTATCCGGCGATGAGAAGTTGAGCCGGAAAATACGGTGATGACTCTGTGGCTGATATTGGCCGGCAACAGCATCGCCTTTGGCGGTCTGCTGTTTTTGTTGTCTGCCGGGTTCTCATTGATCTTTGGGCTGATGCGGATCCCCAACCTGACGCACGGCTCACTGTTCATGCTCGGCGCCTATTTCGGGGTTAGTCTGATTTCCCGTGGTCTCGGTTTCTGGCCGGCGGCGATCCTCGCCGGACTTGGGGTGGCGGCGTTCGGCGCATTGGTCGAGCGGCTGCTGCTGCGCCGGTTGCCTGGGGCTGAGCTGGCGCAGGTGCTGGTCACGTTGGGCCTGTCGTTCATGATTGCCGATGTCTGCCTGTTGGGCTGGGGCGGTGACCCGATCTCGATCGCCACGCCGCCCGAGCTGCGCGGCGCGAGCCGCATCGCCGGCCTTGCCTTTCCGACCTATCGGCTCGGCGTAATCGTCATCGCCGTCGTTTTTGCTGCGGCACTGTGGGGGCTGCTCGAAAAGACCCGGCTCGGCGCAATGATCCGCGCCGGCGTCGATGATCCGGCGATCGCGCGGGTGGTCGGCATCCGCGTGTCCCGGCTGTTCACGATCGTGTTCTCGCTCGGCGCCGGTCTTGCCGGTTTTGCCGGGGTGATCGGCGGCCCCATCCTGTCGGTCTATCCGGGGCTCGACCAGGATATGCTGCCGCTCGCCCTCGTCGTCGTGATCCTGGGCGGCTCCGGCAGTCTCGTCGGCTCGTTCATCGGGAGCCTTATCGTCGGATTTCTCTACAATTTCGGCCAGGCGATGTTCCCGGAACTTGCCTATGTCGTGCTGTTCCTGCCAATGCTGGTGATCCTGGTGGTGCGCCCGCAGGGCCTGTTCGGCAGGGTGGCGCCGTGAAGCGGCTGGCGCTCGCTCTCTCACTGGTCGCGCTGGCGACACTGCCGCTGTGGGTCGGCAACAGCTACTACGTAAACATCGGCTCGCAGATCCTGCTTTATGCGATATTCGCGCTGGGGCTCAACGTCCTGGTCGGCTATGCCGGTCTCGTCTCGCTCGGCCACGCCGGCCTGTTCGGCATTGCCGCCTATGCCGGCGCGCTGGCGATCAACCACGGCGCCAACCATTTTGTCGCGATCATCGCGGCGCTCGCGGCGACAATCGCGGCCGCCGCCGTCTTTGCGGTACTGGCGCTGCGCGGGACCGGCCTCGGTTTCGTAATGATCACGGTGGCAATCGGCCAGATCGTCTGGGGGGTGGCCTATCGCTGGATCAGCATCACCAACGGCGACAACGGGGTCGCGATCACCACGCGGCCGCGCCCGTTCGGACTCTCGCTCACCGACGCTCCCAATTTTTATTGGGCGACGCTGATCGTCTTCCTCCTCGCGGTGACAGTGATCGCGATTTTTTCGGCATCGCCGTTCGGCGCGAGCCTTCGGGGCACGCGTGACCAGCCGCGGCGGATGACCGCCCTCGGCTACCACATCTGGCTGATCCGTTTCCTGGCGTTCCTGTTTTCCGGCCTGTGGACCGGCGTCGCCGGCATGCTCTTCCTGTACTACAACCAGTTCATCAGCCCGCAGGCGGTGGCGCTCGGAGCTTCGGCCGAGGTGTTGCTGATGGTGATATCGGGCGGCACCGGAACCCTGCTTGGCCCGATCGTCGGCGCCGCGCTCGTCGTGATCATGAAGAACGTCGCGAGCGCCTACATCGAGCGCTGGAATTTCGTGTTGGGGGCGATATTCGTCGCGATCGTCATCTTCATGCCGGAGGGGATCGTGCCGGGCTTGGCGCGGCTGGCCCGCTGGTGTCTGGCGAAATTGCGGCCGCAGGTCACTGAGGTGAGCGGCGCCGCGGCACCGCGGCCGGAGAGCGGCCTGTGAAAGCGCTCGAGCTGCGCGGACTGGAAAAGGCCTTCGGCGGTCTCCGCGTCACCGCCAATGTCAGTCTGTCGCTGGAGCCGGGCGAGCGACGCCTGATCATCGGACCTAACGGTGCGGGCAAGACCACGCTGTTCAACCTGATTACCGGTGAGCTGCCCGCCGATGCCGGCTCGATCCGGTTTTTCGAGCACGACGTCACGCGGGTTCCAAGCCGCCGTCGAGCCCATCTCGGACTGGCGCGCACCTACCAGATCATCA
>JAFMSA010000484.1 GCA_017353855.1 Alphaproteobacteria bacterium | reverse complement strand
GCCGCAAATCTCGAATTCTACCGCGCGTTTGCGGCGCGCGACCTTGCCGCAATGGACGTCCTGTGGGCACAGCGGGCGCCGGTCGCCTGTCTGCACCCGGGATGGACGGCGCTGAAGGACAGAGAAGCGATCATGGAGAGTTGGGCCGGCATCCTGTCGCACCCGAATGCGCCTCGCATTGCCTGTTATGACGAGCAGGCCTTTCTGTATGGGGATGCGGCCCTCGTGCTGTGCGAGGAGGAACTGGAGGGCGGGGCGCTCGCGGCGAGCAATTTCTTTGTTCGCGAAGACGGGGCATGGCGCATCGTCCATCACCAGGCCGGGCAGATCATCCGCCGGCAGGCGGAAAGACGGCGCCCCTCCCGGCTCAACTGATCCGTCCGAACCGTGCTCACACATTTCCGCGCGAAACGCCCAGAGACTGGCGGAAAGCACGGGCGGCGCATCGGCCGTTCCGACAGGACAAGGGGGCGCGAGATGACGTCCCCGAGAGGGCTTGGACGACAACGATGACCGCCGCAACGCCGTTGGAATTGCGCTATTCAATCGGGAGCGCGTGACAGTGAGCCCTATTTGCAGGACCTGCAGCGCGTCCTGAGCTCCGGCGCGTAAGCCGCTCGGGCTCGGGCGAAAGCCGTGCGCACTTCGGAGAGACGCGCGGCGGTTTCGCGGTCGAGCACGCCGTCGCAACGGGCGGGCCGAAAGCGCCGCTGGAAAGCAACCAACGCAGCGGTTTGCGAGGTCGTCGTCGCGCAGTAGCCGATTGCCCGCAGATCGGCTAGTGATTGCGCACTGTCGATCGGCGTGCCTGAAGGCGGATGTGCCGGCGGCCAGATCCCGATCCCGGCGCGTGCCAGCCGCGGCCAGTCGAAGAGCTCTCCGGGATCGGCCTTGCGGTCCGGCGCAATATCCGAATGCCCGACGATCCGGTTCGGCGGGACCAGGTAGCGCGAGATCAGGTCACGGCACAACCGTTCGACCGACAGCATCTGCGCGTGCGGGAACGGGCGGTAACCCCATTCGTGGCCCGGATTGACGATCTCGATCCCAATCGACACCGTATTGAGGTCGTGCTCGCCTTCCCAGCAGGAGCGGCCGGCGTGAAAGGCGCGCCGCCAATCCGGAATGAGGCGCCAGATCCTCCCGTCCTCCTCGACGAGGTAATGGCTGCTGACCTTCGCCGCCGGATCGCAAAGCCGCTCAAGCGCTGCCTGCGCACTCGTCATACCGGTGTAGTGGAGCACCAGCATGTCGATCCGTGGCGGGTCGTCCCGGCAGCCGTGATTGGGCGATGGCCGCAAATGCGTCTTGCACGGGCTCATTCGGGCGCCGTCGGGTGCTTCGTGATTTGCTCATAGGCGGCATTGATGCGTGCCAGGCGGGCGCTCGCCAATGCGATGCATTCCGGCGGCAGCCCCTGCGCGATCACGAGGTCGGGATGGCTCTCGCGCACCAGGCGATGATACGCCTCGCGGATCATATCGGCGGAAGCCTCGCGTGAGACACCCAGGATCAGGAACGGGTCTTCTCCGTCCGCCGTCTCGGCGCCGACGTGGAGAGCCCGCAGACGCGCATAATCGGCTGCATCAAAGCCGAAAAGGTGAGCGACCTCACGCAGGTAGGCATCCTCGGCGGGGAAGATCCGGCCGTCAGCGAGCGCGATGTGGAACAGCCCGCCGAGAAGGTTCTCGAGCACCGCTCGATCCTTCGCGAACAAACGGCCGATCTGGCGTGCATAGCTCTCAAATCCGGCGGTGCTTTTTCGGGCGAGGTCGAAGACCAGCCTGACATGCTCTTCTTCGCCGGGCGGGATCTGGAAGACATCGCCAAAAGCAGCGACCTCGTCGCGCGTGACGATCCCGTCGGCAGTGGCCATCTTGGCGCTCAACGCAATGACGGCGATTGTAAACGCGATACGGCCGCGCGGGTCAGCATCGGTGCTTTCGACCTCGCCTCGCGCGTGCCAGCCCGGCAGGTGGCGCGCGGCGCGAGCGAGCAGCGCGCCGAGCGGGCCGCTGAAGGACAGTTCTCGAGCGCCGGCAATAATGCGACCAACAAAGCTCATGGGGTCCCGGGCGTCGATGCGAGCAGCGGAAACGATATCGGCGATTCGTCCGGTTGGTTCCCTGGTGAGTGTCCCGCTCACGCGCGGGCCGCCAACAATTATGCACAACCCGTAACAGCACGTAGATTGGACTTTGCACCAGAGGCAACCGCGTTCGGCACATTCCGGTCAGTTGCTTTCGGGAGGCTCCTCTGCGGCGCGCCGACGGCCAACCGGCGCTCGGAGCCAAATCCGGAACTGGGCTCCGTGGGAGAACGAGCCTCCTCGAGCGGGTTTAGGAGCAGGTTTTGCCGTGGTCGGGCCTGGCGCCTTCCTGGCGGGCCTGCGCCTCGGACATGAAGCCGCCGTGCTTAGTCTTGCCGTACCATCGGGTGCCGGGGCAGTGGTACACCTTGGTGGCTGTGTTAACCCAAACCTGACCGGCGCCCCCGGCGCCGGGAGCGGTACGCTCGCTGGTCGCAGGTGCCGGCTGGGACGGGGTGGCGCGCGCACCGGTTGCGGCTGCTCCCTGGGCACCCCATGACTGCACGCCGCCATGACCGCGACACGCGCCGGTGCGTTTCGCGCCGGTGAATTGGGTGCCATCTTTGCACGTCGCAGTGACGGACTGAGTATTTTGAGCGTGGATTGCCCCCGCGGGCAGCAATAATCCCGCAATAAGGGCAACGGATAACGCCAGGTTTCGCATTGCCTCAACTCCTCCGTGTTAAGGGGCCAGCCTCCACTCGAGCGGGTGCGTTACTCAGTCGCTCACGCTCGCGCTGGCGAGCCAAGTGTTTTCGACCGGCAAAACCTCGTCGGGAGTTCGCCGGATGTTCCGACGTAATGAACTTTTCAGGGGGGTTAGAAAGCTCCGCTATCAGCCATATGGTTATTATAACATAGGCGCTCCGTAGTATGTCACGCTGATTCCACAATTTTTTACTTGGCGGCCCGCTCGAATCGTGGGCGTCGAGGCTGGTATACCGGCCCGACAAGAGGGATATACGGATGGTTTATCGGGTTGAGCCCTGAGCCTTCTCGCGGCTGATTGAGAGCGTGATCCTCGATGAGGGGAAGTGTTTCCGGGCTCTCTGTTCCGGCTGGCGTGGCAGAGTGACTTGAGACAACGAGCAGCCTCACGGGATTGCTCGACGATGCCCCGGGGTCTGCGGTTCCAGACGGAAACCTGACCAAACCATCGATGATCGCGGCATCCGCTCTTCTGAGAGTGCGACCCGCCGCAGGCGGCCTGCCGCCTCACCGGCCTGGCCGCGCCCGAACTGATTTCCGAATTATCACGCGTCCTTCCCGGAGTGCTCGACCGGCTCATACCTCAGGGCCCAGGTCAGACATTGCTCAGGCGCGATGCGGCGAGGCTTTGGGACCGAGGCATCTCGCGCCACCGGATCGCGCTCCCGGCCGGCCGTTTCCCGGGACTGTAACCGGCAACGGCTTCGCATAAGGGCGGCGCGGCGCCCAAAAGAACCGCTCCTGCCGGCGTGATTTCGATGAGCCGCGACAAGGACGCGGCCTGGGCATCCTCGCCGAACTCGAAGTCGATCGCAACGACGGTTGTTCCGGGGAGAGCGTGCCCGTCTGCGGGGCGGAATTTGTGACCCCGGATCTGTGTGCGCCGGCGATTACCGGTGTTCATGGCTCCCCGGCCTAGCCCCGACTCGCAGTTCGCCGCACCCCGGGAGTATATCGGAATGACGCTAGCCTTCGGTTCCTTCATCACGGGCCTCGAATGATGACCGGTCCCCATCCGCTGACCCCGCTCTTGGCGCCGCGCTCGGTGGCGATATTCGGCGCATCCAACGATCCCGAGCGGATCAGCGGCCGGCCGCTGCGCTATTTCCTCGAGGCCGGTTATGCGGGCGCGCTTTACCCGATCAACCCGAACCGCGACACGGTGCAGGGCGTGCCGGCCTATCCTGACCTGTCTTCGGTGCCGGGTCCGGTCGAATTCGCACTGATCGCCGTGCCCGCTTCGCTCGCGACGGCCGCGCTCGAAGCCTCGATCGCCAAAGGTGTGCGCGCGGTCGTCATGTTCACGGCCGGTTTTGCGGAGAC
>JAFMSA010000005.1 GCA_017353855.1 Alphaproteobacteria bacterium | reverse complement strand
ACGCCTTGTCGCGGGCGCGCTTCGAGTTTCGCTGGCGCGACCAGTTCAACCTGTCGCTCGACCCCGAGACGGCTGAGAAGTTCCATGATCAGACGCTTCCTGCCGAGGGCGCGAAGCTCGCGCATTTTTGCTCGATGTGCGGCCCGAAATTCTGCTCGATGCAGATCACGCAGGAGATCCGTGACTATGCGCGGGCGGGCATGGAGGAGAAGTCGAAGGCCTTCCTCGAGCAGGGTGCCGAGATCTACACCGGGCGGACGGTCACGGCGGAGTGAACCCCGCCGAACGGCGCGAGGCCCGCCGCTATCCGGACCGCCCGGTGGTGGGGGTCCTTGCCGTGGTATTGCGCGGCGAGCACGTCCTCGTCGTGCGTCGCACCAACCCGCCGATGCGCGGGCGCTGGGGCTTTCCGGGCGGCGTGCTCGAATTGGGGGAGACGGTGGCGCAAGGTGCGATGCGCGAGCTCTTCGAGGAGACCGGGGTCAAAGCCGAAGCGGCGGGTCCGCTGACGGTCATCGACACGATCGACCGCGATCAGGAAGGCCGGGTCCGCTACCACTACACGCTCGTTGCCGTTGTCGGCAGCTGGGAATCGGGCGAAGGCGTCCCGGGGGATGACGCCGAGGAAGTGGCCTGGCTCACTCGCGCTGAAATCGTCGAGCAGGATCTGCCGACCTCCCCCGCCCTCTTGCCGCTGATCGATCTTGCGCGCGCAAGGGAAAGTTGACGACGATATGCGCTTGGAGGGATGGCTCTATTGGACAGCGCTCGGGCTGTCGGGACTGACGGTGGTGTCGGTCGCAGCTTATATTGTGCTTGTGCAGGATAACCGGTCGGTCCAGTTAGAGGTCAACCAGCGTCAGCAATTCATCAACCGGAGCATGCAGCTGGGCCGCGTCAACCAAACGCTGATCCGCGCGTTGGCGGCAGCCGCCGCGAGCGCGCATGATGACAAGCTGCGCGATTTGTTGGCGCAGAACGGAATTACGATCAATGCGGCGGGGGAGCCCGAGAAAGCTGCGCGGCCACCGGCGCCCAGGCCAGCCCCATGACAACGCGGCAGGACGACCCTCACGGCCGAGAGATAGGGCGGTGGCGGCTGCCATTAGTTCTCGTCATCGTATCCTTTTTTGTGCTGATCGCCTTCGAGATCGGCTACGCCGTCCACGACCGCCGGACATTGGCGGAGCAGAGGCGTTCGCAAGAGCCGATCGTGCAGGAGGCGGTCAAACTCCGCCAGCAGCTTGATGCCCTGGCCGGCAAGACCGCGCAGCTTGCTGCCGAAGGCGACGAGGGCGCCAAAAACGTGGTCGACCAGATGAAGCGGGAGGGGATCACGCTGGCGCCGGATAAACAGTGACCCGCCGGGCCCGTCGCTATTAACCGGATCGGCCGGCTCTGCTTGATCGCAGGTTAGCTGACTAAGGGTACGGTTCGGATCGAGGCGCGTCCAGACGAGGCTGGCCTTGATCGGGCGCACCCATATGGGCGTGCTCGAGGTGCGATTGGGTCGCGGCGAGGTCGCGCTCCAGCCCCTCGATTCGCCGGCGGTGGCGGCGAATCTCCCGCCGGTCGCGGTGGCCGGCGGCCCATGCGGCAACGGCGCCGCTCACAACCCCCAGCAACAGGCTCAAAAAGAAGAACAGGTAGAGCGGCAGCTCGGCCAGAAAAGGCAGCGGCCACAGCGCCAGCGAGACGGTCTCCCGATTGGAGACGGCGAACAGTATCAGGACAAGCGCCCCTAAAATGAAGAGCGCCCGAGAGAGGATCCTCATCGTTCGACCGGAGGCGTTTTCCTCGCACTTCAGGCCGGGCTGGCACTCCTGTTCAGGCGGTCGCGGAGCTGCTTGCCGGTTTTGAAAAACGGGATGTGCTTTTCGGCGACCTCAACACTGTCGCCGGTTCGCGGATTGCGGCCCACGCGGGCATCGCGGTGCTTGACCGAGAACGCGCCGAAGCCGCGCAGTTCGACACGATCGCCGCGCGCCAGCGCGGCTGCAATTTCATCGAAAATTGCCGTGACGATGACTTCGACATCGCGCTGGTAGAGGTGAGGGTTGGCTTCGGCAAGTCTCTGTACGAGCTCCGATTTCGTCATCGCGATCGTCGCTCCACCTTGCATTGTCAGCACCTTCAGCGTGCCAGAGCGCCCTACCAGCGTCAAGGCGGCGTCCACCGGAGCCTCACCCGCCATCCCCGGACAAAGAGAGCCGGCGATGACGGGTCAGGACAGGTGAAGGCCTAGCTTTTCTCCTCGGCCTCGCCTTGGCGGCGCGCACGACTGATCGCGGCGCCGAGGATATCGCCGAGGCTTGCGCCTGAATCGGAGGAGCCGAATTCGGCCATTGCCCGCTTCTCCTCGTCGACCTCACGGGCCTTGATCGACAGGGTCAGTTTGCGCGTAGCGCGGTCGATGGCGGTGATCTTGGCATCGATCTTCTCGCCAACCGCAAAGCGGTCCGGCCGCTGCTCGCTGCGGTCGCGCGACAGCTCCGATTTGCGGATGAAGCCCGGGACGCCGTCTGCGACGGTCACATCGATCCCGCTTTCGCCGGTAGCGGAGATCGTCCCGGTAACGACATCGCCTTTTCTCAGCTTGGTCATGCCGGCTTCGAACGGGTCGGCTTCGAGCTGCTTGATGCCGAGGCTGATCCGCTCCTTCTCGACATCGACATCGAGCACCTTGACCCGCACCGCGTCGCCCTTGCGGTAATCGTTGATGGCTTCCTCGCCGGACCGGCTCCAATCGATGTCGGTCATGTGGACCATCCCGTCGATATCGCCCGGCAGAGCGACAAAGAGACCAAATTCGGTGATGTTGCGCACCTCGCCCTCGAGCTCGCTGCCGATCGGGTGCTCGTCGACAAACGCCTCCCACGGATTGGCGAGGGTCTGCTTCAGGCCGAGGCTGATGCGCCGCTTCTGCGGATCGACATCGAGTACCATCACCTCGACCTCTTGACTGGTCGAGACGATCTTGCCGGGGTGCACATTCTTCTTGGTCCAGCTCATCTCCGAGACGTGCACGAGCCCCTCGACACCGGGCTCCAGCTCGACAAAGGCGCCGTAATCGGTGATGTTCGTGACGCGGCCGCGGAATTTGGCACCCGCGGGATATTTGAGATCGACACCCTCCCAGGGATCGGCCTCGAGCTGCTTCATGCCGAGCGATATGCGCTGCGTCTCAGGGTTGAAGCGGATGACCTGAACCTTGACGTTCTGACCGATATTCAGCGCCTCGGAAGGATGATTGATCCGCCGCCACGCGATATCGGTGACATGCAGCAACCCGTCGACACCGCCGAGATCAACAAACGCGCCGTAATCGGTGATGTTCTTGACGACGCCGTTGAGGATCTGCCCCTCCTTGAGGCTGGCAACGAGCTCCGAGCGCTGCTCCGCGCGGCTCTCCTCAAGCACGGCGCGGCGCGACACGACGATGTTGCCGCGCGATCGGTCCATCTTGAGGATCTGGAACGGTTGCGGTGAGCCCAACAGCGGGGTGATGTCGCGCACCGGCCGTATATCGACCTGACTGCCAGGCAGAAAGGCGACCGCGCCGTTAAGATCAACAGTAAACCCGCCCTTCACACGGCCGAAGATCACGCCGGTCACGCGTTCATTCGCCTGAAAGCTCTTGTCGAGCTGGGTCCAGGCCTCCTCGCGGCGTGCCTTTTCGCGGGACAGCTGGGCTTCCCCGTTCTTGTCCTCCATGCGCTCGAGGAAGACCTCGACGGTGTCGCCGACGTGAATTTCGGGGTCGCCCCCTCCGGCCGCGAACTCCTTCAGCGGCACTCGGCCTTCCGATTTGAGTCCGACATCGATCAGGACGGCGTCGTTTTCGACGGCGACGACGCGGCCTTTAACAACGGTGCCTTCAAGGCTGCTTGCGACACCGAGCGATTCATCGAGAAGCGCTGCAAAACTCTCCTTTTGAGGCGCCTCCCTCGATTGTAGCTCTACTGCTGCCATTCCTTCTCCTTAAGCGTGCGCGCGACGAGATGGGCCGCGCGCTCGAATACGATATCGGCGTCGAGCGTCGTCGTGTCGATGATCTCGGCGTCCGGGGCTGGCGCGAGGGGGGCCGCGTGGCGCGCCCTGTCGCGTGCGTCGCGCTGTGTTAAATCTTGCAAGACATCTTGGTATATAACTGCCAAACCTTGTTCCCGCAACTCCTTGAGCCGTCGGCTGGCGCGTGTCTCGGTACTGGCTGTGACGAATAGTTTGACGTCGGCTGTGGGGCAAATGACAGTGCCGATATCTCTCCCGTCGAGGACCGCCCCGCGACCCGGCGGCGGAGGATGGGCAGCGAAATTCCGCTGGAAAGCGAGCAAGGCGCGCCGGACCTCCGGGACGGCGGCCACCAAGGAAGCCGCCGCGGCGACCTCATCGGCGCGCAACCGTGGATCGGCGAGATGGTCCGGGCCAACCCGTCGGGCCGCTCCTTCTGCTGCCGCCGGATCGCCGGGGTCGCCGCCCGCATCGAGCACGAGCAGCGCCGTCGCCCGATAGAGCGCACCGGTATCAAGATGCGCAAAGCCGAAGCGCTCGGCGAGGCGGCGGGCGAGCGTCCCCTTTCCGGAGGCCGCCGGCCCGTCGATCGCGACGACAAACGGCTTAGGCCGCTCATCCCGGGATCGGCTTCGGGGCAGACTCTCCCGCTGCGTGGACGACCCCTCTCTCTCAGCGCCCGCACGCCGAGGGAGGTTTTGCGCCCGGCCGCCGGGCGCTTCCCAAGCCGTCTGCGGCCCGCCGGGCCAGGGCGGTACCCCGGGACCGCAGTTCGGCTCGTTCGCCGGCGAAGGCAGGCAGAGAGGTTTTTTTGCGTTCACCCGTCCTCCGCGATTGCCGCACCCAGGCCGTTCATCAGCTCGATGAAGCCGGGAAAGCTGGAGGCGATCGGGGCCGCGTCGTCGATGCGCACCGGCCGGTTGGTTGCAAGCCCCAGAACCAGAAAGGCCATCGCGATACGGTGGTCGAGCCGGGCTTCGATCAGCGCGTCGCCGGCAGGATGGTTGTCCGCGCCATCGACGACCAGATCGTCGCCCTCGACGGCGACCCGCACGCCGCAACTTGCGAGCCCCGCCGCAATTGCCGCGAGACGGTCGCTCTCCTTGACGCGCAGTTCGGCCAGGCCGCGCATCACCGTGCGCCCGCGCGCGCAAGCGGCGGCGACGGCGAGGACCGGATATTCGTCGATCATTCGCGGCGATCGGTCGGCGGGAATATCGGCGCCCGTCAGCGTCCCGGACCGCGCGCGGATGTCGGCGACCGGCTCTCCCCCTTCGTCCCGCTCGTTCAGCAAGGAGATGTCAGCCCCCATTTCATGCAGGCACTCGAGCAGGCCGGTGCGCAGAGGATTGATGCCCACACCTTCGATCGTCACATCGGATCCAGCGACGATCAGCGCCGCCACAAGCGGAAATGCGGCCGATGAGGGATCGCCGGGCACCACGACCGGCGCCGCGGTGAGCTCGGGCAAGCCCTCGACCGCAATCCGGCGCCCTTGGCCCTCCTCCGCTATTTCGACTGTGACCCTCGCGCCGAAATGGCGCAGCATGCGTTCGGTGTGGTCGCGCGTCGGCTGCGGCTCGATGACACTCATCACCCCCGGTGTGTTGAGGCCGGCCAGCATCACTGCTGATTTGACCTGTGCCGAGGGTACGGGAAGGCGATAGCTGATGGGAACCGGCTGAGCAGCACCGCTGACGACGAGCGGCAGCCGGCTGCCCTCGCGCGCGACAAAGCGCGCTCCGATGCGGCTCAATGGCTCGACGACGCGGCCCATCGGCCGCCGCCGCAGTGACGCGTCTCCGGTCAGGAAGGCGGTGATCGGGTGTGTCGCGAGCATCCCGAGGAGAAGCCGCGCCCCGGTGCCGGAGTTGCCGAGGTCGAGCAGGTCTTCCGGTTCGGCAAGCCCACCCACACCGATACCGTCCACAGCCCACCGGCCGTCACCCAGCCGCATGACGCTTGCCCCGAGCGCGTTCAGCGCCGCGGCGGTTGCCAGCACATCCTCGCCTTCGAGCAGACCGGAGATATCGGTCCGCCCGATCGCGAGCGCGCCCAGCATCAGCGCGCGGTGCGAGATGGATTTGTCTCCGGGGACGCGGATCGAGCCGACGAGCGGACCCGAGCGGACGGCAACCGTGGACGGGGAGGAGCTGGAGTGGGCCATGGCGCAAAGAGAGCCTCGTAATGCAAAAGGCGGTTGCGGTCACGCCCGTATCCGCCCATATGCTGGAGCCCGGCGGCGCGACCATTCTCGATTTACTTTCGCACATTTGCTTTTGACAGGGCGGCAGCCCCGTGGCAATGGGCGTCGGCGAGACTTTGCTCAACTCTGATGGAGCGAATAGTGGCCAAACCCGAATGGGGCTCCAAGCGGATTTGCCCGAGCTGCGGAGCCCGCTACTACGATCTGATGCGCGAACCGGTGGTTTGCCCCAAATGCGCCACACCGTTCGATCCCGAGGCGTTTTTGAGGTCGCGCCGGGCGCGGCCCGCCGCACCGGTGGAAAAGGAGCTCGAGCCGGTCGGGGCCGACGAGCTCGATCCGGAGTTGGAGACCGAGGAAGCCGAGGCCGTCGAGGAGGAAGAGGAGGAAGAGGAGGAAGCCGTCCCGCTCGAGGAAACCGAGGAGGAGGACGAAGAGCTTCTGGAGGATGCCTCCGAGCTCGGCGAGGACGAGGACGACATGGCCGAAGTGATCGAGAATGTCGAGGAGGAGGAGCACTGAGCCGACGCCTCCGAAATCCAGCGATTTTCCTCTTGCCCCCGGGGTGCGGCCTTTCTAACTTCGCGGTGCAAGGGACGGGGCCATAGCTCAGCTGGGAGAGCGCTACAATGGCATTGTAGAGGTCACCGGTTCGATCCCGGTTGGCTCCACCACCAAGTCGAAGGGTTTGGCGATCGCGCGCTGGGCCCTTTTGTTTTCTCCCGCAAGCGTCTGCGAACGCTGACGGGTAACGTCGGGGACGGTGGCGGACGCTGCCGGGAGAGGGGGAAATCCTAACAGAGTTGGGGTCTAACCCATGCCCTCCCTAAGGGGCGGGACCTTCCGCGTGCGCCGGAAGCCCGAGGGTCACCGGCCCAAGTCGAAAGAAAACGGGAGACCAGGTTGAGCGGGAAGTTCCAGACCAACCTCCGAATGCCTCAGCTCGAGCCTCTTGAAGACCGGCCTGCAGACAAGCCTCGGGAAAGCTGCGAAACGGGTCCTGCTCAAACGCAGCCGGGCAACATTGGCGGAGGGAGCAGAGGCGAAAGATTCCCGTCCCGCGGCCCTGTAGGGGCACTCATCTCGTGCGCGCTCGTCGGGAAGGAGGATGCCCGGCAGGGCGTCTCGCTCTTTGGCGAGCTTGTCCGTAATTCGGCTCAACGCAGAGGGCACTCCCTCCCCGCCCGGAAGGGTGAGGTTTCCAGGGCGAAGGAAATCTTCGATGTCACGCCGGCCGTGCGATGCCTGGATCCTCGATAATTTCTACCAATCACGTTGCACGGCGCCGGATATGACCGGATCGGTACGGCCGAACGCATTGGCGGCGCTCACCAGGGCGCTCAAAGCCGGGCTCATTGCAGTGGGGCTGACAGGCGGCTCCGTCGGCGCGTATTGGGGCGCGATCCAGTACCAAGGCAATTTTCACGCGGTGGAAGAGGGAGCCTTCTACCGGTCCGCGCAGCTCGGCAAGAACGAGCTGCGACAGGTCGTTCACGATCACCAGATCAGGGCAATTCTCAATCTGCGGGGCGCGCATCCCGGCCAACGATGGTATGACGACGAGCTCGCGGTATCGAAGGCGCTAGGTGTCGCACACTACGATTACGGACTGTCCGCGCACCGGCTAGTCACGGACGGGCAGATCGGAGATTTGCTCGGCATCATCCGCAACGCTCCCAAGCCGCTGCTCGTTCACTGCAAATCGGGAGCCGATCGGGCGGGACTGGTCTCGGCACTTTATAGTTTTGCGATCGAACGCAAGAGCAAAGATGAAGCGGACGCGCAATTGAGTTTGATCTACGGCCATTTCCCGTACCTTACGAGCGGGACAAAAGCCATGGATGACAGTTTTTGGGCGTTTGTCGGCAGCACTGATCGCAGAAATACGAAGCTGGAATAACCCGGCAGGAGGTCTCGAACGGCGTCGGGGGCGGCGCGACGTTACGGGGCTGTGTTCTGCGCGGTCGTCGAAGATCTAGCGTCCTCGGAAGAGGGCCTTCGCGAATACCTCGCCGGCGACGTCATGCGCGGGCCGGTCAACGCCCGGGCCGCATCACCGCTCGGGTCAAGCTGCATAGGCACGAGAAGAGGCGGGATCGATAACTCTTGGAACGGAGCCGGGGCGATGTCCTCGCGAGCCCTCGGGTCGAGCATCGGCATTGATGTCGTCGGGGACGATTCTTCACGCACTGTCATCTCGGCCTGGTTCCTCGATGGCTCGGCGAACCGTCGAGCCCCGGGGGCAGCCCCTGCTGTAGGAATGCCCCCAAAAG
Source organism: Alphaproteobacteria bacterium (assembly GCA_017353855.1). Lineage (GTDB taxonomy): Bacteria > Pseudomonadota > Alphaproteobacteria > ATCC43930 > CGMCC-115725 > AP-15. Next base: position 17,747 of record JAFMSA010000005.1, on the reverse strand, counting down.
GGCCTTGCACGAAGCCTTCGGACGAAGTCACAAGCTTCTCGGTCGACGATTTCCGGCGTCGGCAACTGTCGAAGTTTCGGTACGCAGCGACAGCCCGTACTGCGTTTTGCGCTCGCGGTAGGCTTCCTCGGCTTTTAGACTGGTGGAATGCGCAATGCTGTTCCCGTTCTCGCACTCATTCTGCTGGGCGCCTGCGCCGACGAGAGCGGGCTGCCGTCATTGCCGAACGACAGGGCGGTTGCTCGTTTCATGCCCGGAGGCGTCGTCAACGCGATTGAGGTACAAGCCATAGACCGCCTGCCGCTGCGAAGAGCGGAGTTAATCGCCCCCGACGGCCAGGCGACTGCGGCCTCGTACCTAGACGTAAACCGCGCCCCGACGGCTACCTATTACCAGAGGTTTCCCAACGGTCCTGATGCGGGCAACGCGCTTGCGGCCCGCAATGTCGCCCCGGGCGCCCCGAAGCCGGCCGATATCGGCGGCGCGCCGCAGGGCAGCGTCCAGCTGCTGGCGATCGTCTCGAATGCGACGATCCCGTTGCCCGACGAGATCGCGTATCGGCGGGACTGGCGAAGTTACCGGATTGTTCTCGGTTTCGGCGATCGGCAACAGGACGTCGAGAGACGGGTGCTCCCTGCCCCCGAGCCGCCCCCTAAAGGGTAGCAAGGCGCTCGTTTTGCTGCACTTACAAGTCGAGCTCGAGGACCGGCGTCTTCGAACGGGAGCAGCAGATCAGCACGTAACGTTCGCGTCCATTCGCTTCGAGGACCTGGTCACGGTGATCCGGCTTGCCGTCGATGTAGCGCGTCAGGCAACTGCCGCAATATCCGAGTTCGCACGACGTCCTGACCGCTATGCCATGGCGCCGGAGCACTTCGACAATCGTCTCACCGACGGGGATGTCGTATTCGCGGCCGCTTTTCGCAAGCTTGACGCGAAACGGGCGATCTTTGTCGACTATCCTCTTCGGCGCAGCGGTGAAGTACTGGTAATGCACGTTTTCGGGCGGCCATTCCCGCGCCGCCTCTGCCGAAGCCTCCATCATTGGTCCCGGCCCGCAATAGTAGAGGTGCGTACCCAGCTGCGGAGCGCGCAGCGCCGCAGCGATGTCGAGCCCGCGAGCGGGATCCCCGCCGTCGTGATAAAAACAGAGCCGTCCGTCGGCGGCAAGCGATTGCAGCTCGCGGTGAAACGCCGTTTTCCCGGGCGAGCGCGTGCAGTAATGGACCTTGAACTCGGCGCGCCAGCGCCGCAAATCGGCAACCATCGACATGATCGGGGCGATGCCGATCCCTCCGGCAATCAGCAAATGCCGGAGGGCTGTCGTGTCCAGTGGGAAGTCACTGCGCGGTGGTGAGACATCGATCCGGTCTCCGGCCCGCAGGCGCTCGTGCAGATATTGCGACCCGCCGCGGCTGTTGCGCTCGCGTAGTACGGCAATGCAATAACGTCTGCGTTCGGCGGGATCGTTGTATAGCGAGTATTGCCGCAAATACCCGGCGACGCGCAGGTCGAGATGCGCCCCGGCCGCGAAGCGCGGCAAGTCCCGCCCGCGCGGATCGACGAGCTCATACCCGTTAATGTCTTCGGCGAGATAGGTGATCGATCGCACGCGTAACTGCATGGGCTCGTATTGTTGCAGATTTCGGGGTTCCCGGGGGAAGATCTTGATCTGACCGAATCAGCTGAGGAGGCGCACCATGACTTTGCAGTTCCGCCGGGTCGTCACCGGCCATGACGCGGCCGGCCGCGCGGTCGTCAAGATCGACGAGATCGCAGGCAACCTGGTCTCTGCTCGTCCGGGAGCCACGGCGGGCGTCGTATGGACCACCGAGGGCTTTCCCGTCGACAATGACGGCCAGGAAGATCAGGGGGTCCGCCGGACCGGCACGACACTCGAAAACGGGACCGTATTCCGCATCCTCGAGCTGGCTCCCGGAGTTAGTCCGCGCAACCACCGTACGGATTCGATCGACTACGCGGTCGTCATGTCGGGAGAGGTCGACATGGAGCTCGATGAGGCGACCGTTCATCTCAAGGCTGGCGACGTGCTCGTTCAGCGCGGCACGATCCATAACTGGGTCAACCGCGGCAGCGAGCCTTGCGTGATCGCTTTCGTGCTGATCGCCGCGAAACCCGTTACGGCTGGCGGGAAAGTGCTCAACGCGCAGGGTTAACCGAACGCCCACGGCGTTTACGGGGTCCGCAGCAGGAGCGGAGCGGAGGACAGGCACCGCGTACGCCGCGGAAGCCGGCGCGAGCACTACAACGCGCTTGCCAACGCGGTGGTCCGCCAGCTCGATCTGCCGATGCCGCAGATAGATCGCAGCAGCATTCGCGAGGTACCCTGGGCACCGCGCCGCAGCGTGAGGCCGCCGCGACAGCAAAGCGCCACGACATTCCCGTTATCGATTAAAATAAAGCGGGAGTTTTTTCGAATGCGTGACCGGGACCGCTATCTGAACCCCGGAAACTCCCGGCAGATGCCGGTAGCCCGGGTGAAACCGGAATACGCGCCGGCTGACGCTAACGCTGATCGGGTAGCTACTGCGGCCGTCGAATTGCTGCTCTCGGCGATCGGATGGCTGAGTCGAACCCGCAAAAGCAGGAATTCAAACATGTGAGTGCCCACCCAAAACTAGATGAAACACGATCGACTCTCCGTCGTTAGGCCGATCCTTGCTGCTGGCCCGCTATGGGGCGGGTCGGTCCAGCTTTTTATCGTCTTTGCCGGTAAGGCGATGACGGACTTAAGGGGCTGTTTCGGGGGCTCGGATTTAACAATCCCTGTACCTCGCGTCTCTCCTCGCGTCATGCCGTCGTTGCTCGGAATTCCGCTCGGGCGATTTCGGTGAGGTGATGCGCGCCTCCAGCACCTTTTGATGTACGGGCCGGCTTGCTCGGCTAGACCGCGCGCCCTCTTCAGGTGCGGTCGCGAACCGCGCGGGTTTTGGACATGGGAAGCAGCCATGTGCCGGCTTAGGGTATCGTATCGTTAACGCAACGAACTCTGCCGTGGCTGCGGCGTTCCTATCAGCCCAGATCGGCAATGTCAGTCCTGACGTATTGAAAAATGCAATTCTCTTTAACTGCTCCGGCTTTGGCTGATTCTCTGAATCCTCTATCTTTTCAGCCTATTGTAACGGTGCGGAGCAGCTAGCTGTCGGATCTGGGATCAGAGGAGTTGGAATGATGGCGCATTCGTCATTAAGATGGCTGTTAATGAGAACATGAACGCTCGGCAGGTGGGACCCTTGGCGCCAAATCTTCCGATTGTCGGCATTGGCGCCTCGGCGGGTGGGGTCGAGGCGCTGGAGCAGTTCTTCAAATCGGTGCCTCGTGACAACGGGTTGGCGTTTGTGGTTGTCACTCACCTGCCGCCCGACCGCGACAGCATGCTTTCGGAGATCCTGGGCCGTGCCACGCGGATGCCGGTTGTCGATGCACGCGACGGGGAGAGAGTGGAGCGGGAGCATGTCTACGTATTGCCGTCCCGCGCGATCCTCACCATTCGCGATGCACGCCTCCAGCTTCGGCGTACCGGACGCACGGAGCGCGAGCGGGCGCCGATCGACGTTTTCTTTAACTCGCTGGCCGAGGACCAGGCCGAGTACGCGATCGGGGTCGTGCTATCGGGCGGCGGGACCGACGGCACTCTCGGCCTGAAAGCGATCAAGGAACACGGCGGCTTGACAATCGCTCAGGGCTCGAATGTGACGCGCCCGCGCTTTGCCGAGATGCCGTTGAGCGCGGTGGCTTCCGGCTTTGTCGACCTGGAGTTGCCGGTTGAAAATATCCCTGAGCGGATCGTCGCTTATGTCCGTAATTGGGGTGCCTTCGATGCCGAACGTCCCGGCGACGCCCTGGCCAAGATACACTCGCTGTTGCGCACCCGGACCGGGCACGATTTCGGCGATTACAAGGAGCGCACATTTCACCGCCGCGTTCAGCGCCGCATGCAGGTGCTCCAGACGACAAAACTTGAAGAATACGCGGAGCGGCTCGAAAGACAACCCGAAGAAGTCAACGCTTTGTTTCGCGATCTTCTGATCGGCGTCACCGATTTCTTTCGCGATGCGCAGGCGTTTCAAGCCCTCGAGAGATTGGCGATCCGACAACTGTTCGAGGGCAAAGGTGCCGACGACGAGGTGCGGGTATGGGTTGCTGGTTGTTCGACCGGGGAAGAAGCCTACTCGATCGCGATCCTGCTGCGCGATTATTGCGAAACCCTGCTGGCCGCGCCGAAGGTGCAGATCTTTGCGACAGACATCGACGAGGCCGCGATGGCTGTCGCGCGCGCAGCGCGCTATCCGGCGAGCGTCGTCAAGGAAGTGTCTCCAGAGCGACTGAGGCGGTATTTTGTTCACGAGTCGGGCGCTTATCGTGTGGTCAAGGAGTTGCGCGACATGTGTATCTTCTCGACCCACAGCGTTATTCGTGACCCACCCTTCTCTCGCCTCGACCTCATCTCCTGCCGGAATTTGCTGATCTATCTGAAACCCACGCTGCAATCGCAGATCATTCCATTATTTCACTATTCCTTGCGCCCGGGAGGTTATCTGTTCCTTGGAAGCTCGGAAAACCTTTCGCGGCATACCGAGCTGTTTGTCTTGTTGGATAGAAGAAACCGGATCTTCCGGCGCCGCGACCTGGTTGCGCGCCCGCCGCTACCGTTGCGCCAGTTCCTGCCGCGCGCTCGGCGAGAGGGGACGGGATCGGCAGAGGGCCAAAGCGCCTTACTGCACCGCTCCGACGTGATGCGGACGATCGCAAACACGGTCGTGGAACGATTTTCACCGAGTTACGTGATCGTCGACGAAACAGGCCAGACACTCTATTTCTCGGCGGGGACAGGGAAATACCTCCAAGCTGCCGCCGGACCGCCCAATCGTGATGTCGTCGCGATGGCCCGCCCCGGATTGCGCGCCGATTTGCGCGCCGCGCTCCATCGCGCGAAGGAAACCGGCCAGCGGGTCGTGCGCGATCGCGTCGCCGTAAATATCAATGGCGGCACTCAGACGATCAGCCTCGCTGTCGAGCCGGTCAGCGAAGACAACGAGACCGTCTACGGCATTGTGTTCCTCGACCGGGGACCGGTCAGAGCGCCGGAAGAGCCGGCAAGGAGAGAGCAATCCGACGACGGAACTGTCCGGCAGATCGAGGCGGAGCTGCAGGAGACCAAAGAACGGTTGCAATCGACAATCGAGGAGCTCGAGACGGCGAACGAGGAGTTTCGCTCGTCCAATGAAGAATTGCTCTCTGTCAATGAGGAGTTGCAATCCACCAACGAGGAGCTCGAGACCTCGAAAGAGGAACTGCAATCGGTCAACGAGGAGCTGCAGACAGTCAATAATGAGCTCAGCACGAAGATCGACGAACTGGACCGGGCCAACAGCGACCTTAGCAACTTGTTTCAAAGCACGCAGATCGCTACAATCTTTCTCGACAGAAATCTCGTGGTCCGGAGCTTTACGCCGGCCGTCACCAAGCTGTTCAACCTGATCCCCGGCGACCGTGGACGCCCATTGACCGACATCGTCAGCCGTATCGACTATCCGGAACTGGAAGAGGATATGCGCCGGGTGTGCGCCGGAGGGGAAGTGACTCAACGCTCGGTGAATGTGGCCGGCGGAAACGGCCATTACCTCGCCCGCGTCCTGCCCTACAGGAGCGCCGATAATCGGATCGATGGTGTGTTGCTGACCTTTGTGGACGTCACCAATATTTCGGTGGCGGAGGAGCAGCAGAAGATCTTGACCTCCGAACTGAGCCACCGCGTCAAGAACACGCTCGCGGTGGTCTCGTCGATTGTCGAACGCACATTGCCGGACGCTCGGGCGAAAGCCGACTTGCTTGGCCGCTTCCACGCCCTTGGTCACACCCATGACTTATTGTCGGATGCCGGTTGGACCGAGGCGGGATTAGGCGATGTAATTTTGGCAGAGCTTGCTCCGTATATCGCGCGCGATAGCGCCAATGTAAGCGTGGACGGGCCCGCGGTCATGCTGAAGCCGCAAGCGGCTCTGCTTCTGGCGCTGGTCGTTCACGAGTTAGCGACAAACGCCTCCAAGTACGGTGCCCTGTCGAGTTCCGACGGTCGGGTCGACGTTACTTGGACCGTTGCCGGCGACCGGCCGACGCGCCTCGAATTGACCTGGGCGGAGCAGGGCGGACCAAAAATCGCCGAACTGCCGAAGCACGGCTTTGGTATGGAACTCATAGAGCGCGGCGTTCGTTTTGAATTACAGGGCGAAGCGAAACTGAGCGTAGTCGATGGCGGTCTCTACTGCAGAATAGTCATTCCGACGAATCCTCACTACCTAACCTTCGGGTCGCCGCCCGGCATACCGCTACAATAGGGACCTGCGTCATGAGGGCGGCGCTCGAGGGAGTCAAGGTATTGGTCGTGGAAGACGAGTTCCTCGTCGCTCTGCTAATCGAAGACATGCTGTCGGCGGCAGGTTGCGTGGTGTCCGGCCCCATTCCGCGGCTTGCGGAAGCGCTCGAAGCGGTCGGTCACGAGAGCTATGATGCCGCTGTCCTCGACGTCAACTTAGGCGGAGAGCGAATCGATCCGGTGGCCGACGCATTATCGCAGCGAAACGTCCCGTTTGCATTCGTTACCGGCTATGGCGCGGCTGCCATGCCCGACGGCTATTCCGACCGGCCGCGTCTGCGCAAGCCGTTCAAGACGGCGGATCTGATCGGCACATTGACGGACCTCCTCAGGACGCCGTTTCGCAACAGAACCCAGGCGAGGTAATACTCGGCACCGAGCTCCGGTGGAGCCGGGGACGCGGACGCGAGCCTCGCGGCGCGAACGCAGACCATTGCAGTTGCAGATGTCACGATGCTTGCTGGACTGGACACTCCGGAACGCGCACTGACATCCAGCACCTCTTTATCGAACTCAAGAGGTGATCGCGGAGGCACCTATTGGAAGGGCAGTGGTGCGGCGTAACCCTGGCCCGGCTCCTCTCAAAAGAGATTTTGGACCGCAATGAAAATACCGTTGGACGCGCCACGTTTGAGGCGCCCTTGGCATGCCGCATTGCAGTCGTGGATTCTCTGACATTCGCCTCACCACACCAGCGAAACCCCGGCCGATTGCTCCCGCTCCAGGACCTTTTGATCTACCCATTGTAACGCATTGAGACTCCGTGCTGAATTTTGAGTAGGGAAGCTGTATGCGGCTGTCGCACGAAGGACGCCCCGCCGCTGCGGTTCCTTTCAGTTCAGATAGGCCCGCACAGCCGAACGAGCTCGGTCGAGGGTGCGTCAGTAAGGTTAATTCGAGGTCGGATTTCGGGGAGGCGCCACGGATGGATCGCGCTGAGAAGATGCCGTCGCTGTCGTGTTGAGCGGCCGGAGTCGTGGCGACGCAGCCGGGCTTGATCTCGTTATCTCGTTCGCGGATCCGAGCATCGCTTCCGAAGCCACTTGCCTCGACATGCCGCAAACCGCCGCATCTGCCCGCATGCTCCTCGTTGCTCGTTGTGCGATCTGCCTCCGAAATCCCTGCCCGTTCTGGTGCGGCTTTGCCGACGTAGGTCCGGCCCACAATGGTTCGAGGGGGCGGCGAGCGTGTCCGGCTGCCGAATGGGAGGGCTTGAACTCGCCTCGCCGGAGCGCGACACAGCGCTCAGGTCATTGACGTCCCGCTTTGGCGTCGCGAAATCGCCGAAGCGCAATCGAGGGTGTCGAGACGAGAGTTGTTAATAATCGACGGCAGCCCAGCGCCGGCTGAACGAGAGCGCGATCCTCCTCGATGACAGCGGTCCGCCACCCGGGGAACGCCTGCAAGCGGCCAGGAGCGAATTGTCCGTGAGCGGGTTCTGGCCCGGCCTCCCCGCTTTCCCGCCGGTCCAGATCGGGTCTGTTGGGGGGTGGTCGCCACGTATACCCGTGGGCGGTCGCTGCGCTTTGGCGGGAAGCACGCGCTCGTCCGGCCGGATCGGGGGATCGGGTGCGGCTGGCCTTGGCCTCACTGCGCGCATTGCGGCGCCGGAGCGGGCGGGGAGGCACGGGCCCCGCCTCCCCAGCCGACCCCCTGGGTAGGCCGCCAGGGTAACCCGGGATCCCGCGGCTCATACCCAAGCTCGCATTGAAGGCAGTATAACCGCTTTTTGAAAGCGATGCCGGATGATCAGCTAAAGTTTTGGTTCCCTACCGCCTTTACCGACCAACACGCAGACCGGAAAATCCGCAAGCAGCCCCGACACCGGAATCCGCTCTTGGTTCCCCACCGTGCGTCCCGTGAAAATATCCCGCCAGGTTCCCTTCGAGGGCAAGCAGATTTCGGTGCCGCCCCAATGCGCGGCTTGATCACCCTGATATAGCTGGTGCACGAGGCGCGGCACGGCAACAACCATCGTTTCGCAGGCTCGTGTGCGCGCAAATGCGCATATATGAGCGCTCGCTTCACCAACCACGTCGAGCGGTTGATAGGTGCCCTCGGCAAACAGTTCGGGGCTTATGCGACGCTGTTGGAGCAGACGGCGCGCGACGAACAGCTTCTCGCGGCCATCTCGCCAGTTCTCCTGCAGATTGGCTATCGAAAGGTCGTCTATTACTTCCAATAGCGTCCGCCGGATGTTCCAGGCGACCGGCCGGCGATTGTCCGGATCGACCAGGCTGAAGTCCCAAAGCTCGCCGCCTTGGTAAATGTCCGGCACACCGGGGACGGTGAGTTTGAGGACCAGCTGGGCTAGCGAGGAGATTGCGCCCAGACGCTCCGCCGATTCAACAAACGCATGAAATTCCCACAAGAACGGGTTCGGCCGTGTCGCGTCGAGCGCAGCCTGCACAAAATGCTGGAGTGCGGCCTCGTAAGCGAGATCCGGGTTGCTCCAGCTCGACTGCTGCTTTCCTTCCCGGACGGCTTTGATCATGTAGCCCTCGAGCCGTTCTGCGAGGCTCTTCATGCCTTCGAACTCGCCCGGCGCGAGATCCGGCGGCCATGCACCCAAGAGGGTTTGATAAAAGAGGTACTCGATATTCCGATCCGGCACGATTTTGCCGTCCAATTCCGATCGCCGCGAGCGGTTGAGCCGCGACCACTGCGTCACCCGCCTGCCCCACTCCCGCGGCATCTCGGACAGCAGGGCCAGCCGCACCCGCCCGTCCTCGCCGCGTTTGGTGTCGTGCGTCGCCGTCGTCACCATGGCGCGCGGCCAGGCGCGGGCCCGCTCCTGTGTCCCGTGATGGAAGGCGGCGATCGACATTCCGAAGCGACGAGGGTCGCCGCCCACCTCGTTGAGCGCCAACAGGCGGAAATACCGGTAGAAGGCTGTGTCTTCCGCCGCCTTCGCCATGACGGGGCCGGTCACCTGCTGAAAATGCATTGCAACCCGAAGCGCCTCGTCATGGTCCGAGGGAAGCTGCGCTGCCGCAGGCTCGCCGGTGAGCACGCCGTGCAAAAAATCAAAAATGCTCGAGCCCTCGATGCGCCACCGCTTCTTTGCCTGCGCCAGCGCCCATTCTATGTAGCGGCGGTCATCCGCGCTGGCACCTTCCAGTGACACATAGGTCCTGTAGACCGGGAATGCGGCGATCACTTCGATGAGTGCGGAGAGCATTCCGTTCAACGTAAAATCCCGAGTGCGCCAATTGCGCATCGACAGACGGTGAAACTCGTGCGCCAGCACGTTCACCTCACTGGCGAGGTTCACCTGCGTGATGCGCTTCTTGGACGCGTAGAGGACGTCATCGAAATCGTCATTGCCATCGGCGAACCGCCGGTAAAGCCGCGTCATCGCCGCTTCACCGGCGGGATCGACAAAAATCGCCAGAGCCTGATTGACGAAATCGTATCCTGTGGTGCCGGCGACCGGCCAGGCCGGGAGGACCTCGTAGCGGGCGAGGATCTTTTCGACCAGCACATAGTGCGGCTCGGGAAACCGCTGCTGCAGCTGCTCGCAATAGGCTTTCGGATCGAACAACCCGTCGATGTGATCGATCCTCAGGCCCTGAACGTCGCCCCGCTCGATCAGCTTGAAGACCAGTCGATGTGTCCTCTCGAACAGCTCGGGCAGTTCCATACGCAAGCCGGCGAGATCGTTGATGTTGAAAAAGCGACGGTAATTGATCTCTTCAGCCGCGACCCGCCAATGAGCTATGCGATAGGACTGCTGCTCGAGGAGCCGGTGCAACGGTTCGAAGCTTGCCGCATACCCGGGCTCGCCGGCGAACTGCTTGAGTGCGTTATCGATCGCTGCGGCAAATGCGGGCTCGCGGGCTCGCCGGGCAAGCCGTTGCTTGAGTTCGGATGCACGCTTGCGGGCGCGTTCGGCCGGGTATTCGCCGAGTGCTGCGAACTCGTGGGTGAGGTCGGCCAACCGCTTGTCGCCGGCTTCGAGGATCATCGGATACGAGCGCGGCGATATGGGAAAACGGTGCTCGTAATACCATGCGCTGAAGCTTCCGTCCTCGCGCTCGAAGCGCAGCGCGATCTCGCCCTTTTCGAGAACGATCCCGTAGTGGTCCCCGACCACGGGAAGCAGGACCCGGTCCTTCAGGTCCGGCCGAACAGGGTCCCAATTGATGTCGAAATACGGGGCGAACGGCGAATCCTGCCCCCATTCGAGGACATCGAGCCACCAGGCATTGTCGCTGCCGACGCCCATGTGGTTCGGCACGAAATCGAGGAGCAGGCCCATGTCGTGGGCATGCAGTGCATCTATCAGGACCCGGAAATCCTCCTCAGTGCCGATCTCCGGATTGAGCCGGTTGTGGTCGATGATGTCGTAGCCGTGGGTCGAGCCCGGACGCGCTTCCATGATCGGCGAAGCATAGATGTGGCTGATGCCGAGCTCGGCGAGGTACGGCACGAGCTCGGTGGCGTCGCGAAACGTGAACCGGGCATTGAACTGCAGTCGATAGGTTGCCCGGATCGCTGTTGAACTGCCGGGCGATGCGCTCATTCCGGGGCCGCCCGCCGGCGCGCTTGCTCTATCAAACCCGCTGTGCGGCGCAGCTCCTCGCCATCGATAATCTCTTCCAGGGTGCGCGACAGGCGCCGGCGCCAATTGGGATGCGCGTCGGTGGTCCCGGGAAGGTTCGCCTGTTCTGTCTCGCAGATCAGATCCTCGAGCTGCAGCAGCATCAGACGAGCCCGGGAGCGGCCGAGATAGGCGTGAATGGCCTCGCCGAGCTGGCGCGAATAGACCGGCGCGCCGCTTTCCGGCAGAAACTCAGGGATCCGTTGTCGGTCGAGCAATCCTTCACTGACGAGCGCTGCGAGCAGCAGCCGGCGATCCCTGCGGCGGTCCGCCGCCTCGGCTTCCTCCGCGTGAGGATCGGGGTAGAGGCCGAGCCGACGCCGCCAATCCATGTCGGCGCCAAGCCAGAACCCCTTTAACGTGGCAATGTCGTGGGTCGCCGCCGCCGCCGCCGCAAGGGGCGGATATTCGACGGGCGGGACCAAGCCGCCGTCATCCCGGCGCTCGAAGGCAAAAATCCGGAACGACAATATGTTGGCCGATCGCATCACGGCGCGGAAGCCTTCGGGCACGGTCCCGAGATCCTCGCCGACCACGGCGCAGGCGTGCCGCTGGCTCTCCAGAGCGACCAGCCGGACCAGGTCGTCGAACGGGTAGTTCACGTAGGTACCCGACCGCGCCTGCATTCCGCTCGGGATCCAGAACAGCCGGTTGAGCGACATGACGTGATCGACCCGCAAGATCCCCGCATGACGCATATTGGCGCGCAATGACGCGATAAAGGATGCAAAGCCTTGCCGCCGCAGCACGAGCGGATTGACTGGCGCCAAACCCCAATTCTGCCCGACGCGGCTCAGCGCGTCGGGCGGCGCGCCGATCGACGCGCTGGGCGCCACCAGCTCCTGATCCGCCCACGCCTCCGCGCCGTTCGGATCGGCGCCGACGGCGAGGTCGCGATAAAGCCCGATCGACAACCCGGACTCGCGACCGGCGCGCGCCGCAGCTGCGAGCTGACGGTCGGCCTCCCACTGCAAAAACTCGAAGAACTCGACGCGGTCACGATGCGCCGCAGCAAATTCGGCCACCTCCGGCGATCGCGGATTGCGCATCGGCACAGGCCAGTTCCGCCATGCGAACAGCCGCTGTTTGCCAAAATAGTATTCGTGAAGCGCTTCGAACACTGCGAAGTCAGCAAGCGCCTGGCCGCGATGGCTCTGGAACTCTCGAAACGCCCGTCCAAGCACGCCTTTCGCCGACCCGTCCGGACCGAGCTCGGACGACTGGAAGCGGCAAAACAGCGCCTCCAGAAGACGTCGCTTACAGCCTGCAACTGCGCCGTAATCGATCAGCTCGGCCGACCGCGCCGCCCAATGGGTCGCGCCGAACCATTGGGTCCGCATCAAGCTTTGCACGCGCTCGTCCTCGGCGAAACCGGAAACGCCTGTTACATCGATGTACAGATAATTGAGCTCACTGCGGCTTGAAGGCGAATACGGGCTGACGTGCAGCGGCTCGGAGGCGAACAATGCGTGCAGCGGATTGATGCCGACAACCGAAGCGCCCCTGTATCCCGCAGCGCGGGTGAGCGTTGTGAGATCGGTGAAGTCGCCCATGCCCCAATTGCGCTCACTGCGCAGACCGTAGAGCTGGCAGCTCAAGCCCCAGCTGCGTGCCCCGGGGCCGAGTGCGGCGGGCAAATGGCATCGATCGGGAGCGACAATCAACCCGGTCTGCGCCGTCACACTGCCGGCCTCTATTGCGAGCCGGTGATAGCCGAGCGGCAGGTCTCCCGGCAAGTGGATCGCGAGGTGCTCGTCGGATGCCTGGCTATCTACGGGCGAATGGCCCCTGCGCTCATTGCCGTCTTCGAGATGACAGGTCCAGCCCACTCGGCGGCAACCTTGAGGCGGGCGCAGCACGATCTGTGGTCGGATATCCTCGGCACCGATAATCTGGGTCGCCTCGAGCCCGAGCGGCACAGTTTGTTGCCGCTCTTCCAGCTCGCGCCTGGCCCGCACCGGCTCGGGTGGCAGTCCGAATGCGGCGATCAGCGCCCGCAATGTGTCGTCCGAGACTTGCCGCGTTTCGCCCAGAGCGTCGGTAAATCGCGTCTCGACACCGATCAGCCGGGCCATCTCCCGGAGGGGACTGCGATCGTTCATGCCGGGCTCACCGGCCCTTCACTTCAGTCATGGCTGATTCGAGGAGAAAGAACGCGGCGCTAAGCGGCGTCCCCGGATCGGCAGAAGAATAAACCAAACGTCCATTCGTAAGATCTTCGGAGACCGCAACGGGCTGGTCCCCGAAATTGGCCAGAAGGACGAGGCGCGCACCGTCACCCAACCGCCATTCGACGCTCGCCGCTTTCGGGCCGGACGTCTGATACGTCCCGGCGTGAGGTGCGATGCCAGCGAGCCGTGGGGTGATCTCGCGAGCTCTGATCCGGAGCAGGCTGCGGTACCGAGCGAGCCATGTGGAGTGAGGTTCCTCACGTTGCTCCGCCCAGTCGAGCCGAGACCTCCGGAATGTCGACAAGGCGGTCGGGTCGGGGATGCGCTCGCGCGCTATCTCGTCCTGGAACTCCGGGAAATGCGAGAACTCGCGGCGCCGACCCTCGCGGACCGACTGGCGCAGTCCCGGCTCGAAGTCGCAAAAGAAAGCAAACGGCTGCACACTTGCCCATTCCTCGCCCATGAACAGGAGAGGGACATGCGGCGACAGCAGCACAATGGCGACACCGGCGTGCAACGCCTGCTCGCTGATGCGTGGTGCGATCCGCGTGCCAAACGGATGATTGCCGACTTGATCATGGTTCTGCAGAAAACCGACGAAGGCCGTGGGCGGAAGGTCGTCCGAGGGTTCGCCGCGCGGCATGCCACCGCGAAACGGCGAAGGCTCTCCCTGATACGCGAACCCCTCGGCGAGCGCGCGGCCGAGATGCTTAGAAGGCTCGGCCGCGTAATCGGCGTAATAACCCGACGTGTCGCCGGTCAGAAGCGCGTGCAGGACGTGGTGGAGATCGTCATTCCATTGAGCCTCGAACCACACCCTACGCCGATCTGCGCGCCGCAGGTAGCGGGACTGATTGCGGTCGTTTTCGAGCACGAGATGAATTTGGCGATCGGGGATCCGGCTGCGGATCGTCCGGCCGATCTCGCTGATGATGTCGGGCTCGCTTTCGTCAAAGATCGCGTGCACCGCATCGAACCTCAGTCCGTCGAACCGGAACTCCTGCAGCCAGTAAAGCGCGTTGTTTATGAAAAAATCGCGCACCGGCCGACTGTTGGGTCCGGAAAAAGCGATCGCCGCACCCCAAGGCGTCGCGTGCCGGTCGGTAAAGAAATCGGGGGCGATTGCGGGCAGGTAGTTACCCTCGGGGCCGAAGTGATTGTAGACGACATCGAGAAAAACGGCGAGACCCCGTTGGTGGCAGGCCTCGACCAGCTGCTTAAGATCATCCGGCCGGCCATAGGCACGTGCCGGCGCGAACAGGAAGACGCCGTCGTAACCCCAATCGCGCGTTCCGGGGAACTCGGCGATCGGCATCAGCTCGACGGCAGTTGCACCCAGTGCGAGGATATGGTCGAGGTGCCGGATCGCTCCGGTGAAATCGCCGGACCGGGAGAATGCCCCGAGATGCAGCTCGTAGATCACGACCTCTTCCCAACGGCGACCCGCCCAGATCGGCTCGCTCCAGTCATAAGCAGCGGGATCAATCACCTCGCTAGGGCCGTGAACCCCCTCAGGCTGAAAGCGCGAAGCGGGGTCCGGAAACGCCCGGCCGTCGACGAGATAGCGGTAGCGCGAGCCGGACCCCGCGAGCGCAGTCGATAACGAGTACCAGCCGCCCGGGTCCCGGACCATCGGCAATCCGCGCTTATCGCCCCCTTCGAGCTGCAGCGAGACCGCGGTGGCGCGCGGCGCCCACAGGCGGAACCGGACGCCGCCCGGGGTCAGCTCGGCCCCGACCGGCAATTCATGATGGCAGCGCATCGGGTTCCCCGAGGAACGCCACCCCGGTCACGAGCGGGGCGCGATTTTCCGGCCGTGAGGCCCGGTTGATGAACAGTGCAAAAGAGCGGCCGTGCAGCCGATACACGTTGCTCGGCGCATAGAGCCGGCCGTCGGTTACCCGTCCGGTCGGCTCCGCAGTATCGACCAGCGGCTCCCAGGACATCGGCGAGGCGAGGAGCGGAAAGCGAAAATCGAGATCCTCATGATAGGCATTCATCATAACCAGGAAGCTCTCGTCGATGTCGCGCTGACCACCCGGCGTAAAGAACTCTCCTGCTGCCCCGCTGAGAACATACCCGAAAGAAAGTGCCACAGGATTGTTCCAGTCTTCGTTGGTCGCCTCTTCGCCACTGGGGGTCACCCAGGTGATGTCTTTGACCCCGGCCTCGGACAGCACCTCCCCACGCAGGAAGCGCGGACGCGAGAAGACGCGATGGCGACGCCGCAGATGGATCAGGTAGCGGACGAACCGTGCGAGATCGGCGTCTTCGGGCCTGATGTTCTCCCACTCGAACCATGAGATTTCATTGTCCTGGGGATAAGCATTGTTGTTGCCGCGCTGCGTACGCCCGATCTCGTCCCCCGCAAGCAGCATCGGCACCCCGAGAGACAGCAGCAGCGTAGCCAAAAGGTTGCGCTTCTGGCGATCCCGCAGGGCGAGGATCTGCGGATCGTCGGAAGGTCCTTCGACGCCGTAATTCGAGCTGTAGTTGGCGTCGGTGCCGTCGTGATTATGCTCGCCATTGGCGTCATTGTGCTTGGTGTCGTAGCTGACCAGATCCTGCAGTGTGAAACCGTCATGCGCAGTAATAAAATTGATGCTCGCCCAAGGCCGCCGGCCGCGATATCCGAAGATATCGGACGAGCCGGCCATGCGCGAGGCAAGGTCGGCGAGAAAACCCTGATCGCCTTTCCAGAAGCGTCTGACGGTGTCCCGATACTGAGCGTTCCATTCCGCCCAGCCCGGCGGAAAATTGCCGAGCTGATACCCGTAGGGACCGAGATCCCAGGGCTCGGCGATGAGCTTCAGTTCCGCCATGACCGGATCCTGGCGGATCGCGTCGAAAAAAGCGCTGCCCTGGCCATATTCGCCGTTCTCACGGGCTAGCGTCGTGCACAGATCGAAGCGGAACCCGTCGACATGCATTTCCAGCGCCCAGTAGCGCAGCGAGTCCATGACCAGCTGCAGCACTCGCGGATGGTCGAGATTCAACGTATTGCCGGTACCCGTGACGTCATAATAATAACGCCGATCGGCTTCCAGCCGGTAGTACGAGGCGTTGTCGATTCCGCGCAGCGACAAGGTCGGGCCGAGATGGTTACCCTCGCCGCTGTGATTGTAAACAACGTCCAGAATGACTTCGATCCCTGCGTCATGCAGCCGCTTTACGGCGGTCTTGAAGCCGGCGATCGACTGCGTCGCCAGAAAGCGCGGGTCCGGGGCGAAGAAGCCGATTGTGTTGTAACCCCAATAATTGCTGAGCCCGCGCTCAACCAGGTGCCGGTCGTCGATCGAGGCGTGGATCGGCAGCAATTCGACCGCGGTGACGCCGAGCCCGACGAGGTAATCGATCATCGCCGGTGAGACGAGACCGACGACTGTGCCGCGATGCGCGGGATCGACATGCGGATGTTTCATCGTGATGCCGCGCACATGCAGTTCGAGGATAATGGTTTCTTCCCAAGGAATCTGCGGACGGCGATCCTCGCCCCACGTGAAAGCGGGTTCTACGACCCGGCATTTTGGGACATTTCGTGCATTGTCGCGGCGATCAAACGATAAATCCGCCCGCGGGCTGCCCACACGGTAGCCGAATAGGGGCTCTCCCCAGCGGACCCGGCCTTGGAGCGCTTTGGCGTAAGGGTCGATCAGCAGCTTATTGGGATTGAAGCGATGGCCGTGGGCCGGATCGAACGGACCATGAACACGATAGCCATAAAGCAGGTTTGGGCGCGCATCCGGCAGATAGGCGTGCCACACCTCGTCGGTATGTTCCGGCAGCAGGATGCGTGCTTCTTCGTGGCTCCCGGATCTGTCGAACAGACACAGTTCGATCTTCTCGGCATGAGCCGAAAAGATCGCGAAATTGACGCCTTTACCGTCCCAGGTGGCGCCGAGGGGGTATGGACGGCCCGGCCATACCTTCCATGACGAGGCCATCAGCGCTGGAGGGAACGAGAGGCCGTCATTCCGGTCCCGTCCACCCGGATGGCAAAAGCGTGAGCCTCGCGCGGCACGAGCGTGCCAGCCACAGCCTCACAGACATTGTGAGCGTCATCCTATCCGCATCTCCACAGCGTCTCAGTCCGCAGTGAAGATGAGAGCCCCGAGCGGCGGCAGGTTCAAGCGCAGTGATTGAGGATGACCGTGCATCGGATACGGCTCTGCGTGCACCTCCCCGGCATTGCCGACGCCGCTGCCGCCATATTCGGTCGCGTCGGTGTTGATGCGCTCCCGATAGCGGCCCGGCCGCGGCACTCCAATGCGATAATTGTCGCGCACCACGGGCGTAAAATTACACACAACAACTGCCAGTTCGTGCGGATCGCGGCCGCGGCGCACGTAAGAAAGAACGCTCTCGGGTGCATTAGCGGCATCGATCCACGAGAAACCCTCGGCATCGCAGTCGAGACGGTAGAGCGCCGGCGTGCTGCGATAGAGGTGATTCAAATCGCGCACCAGCCTTCGGACCCCCTCGTGGAACGGGTCACCGAGCAGGTCCCAGTCAAGCCCGATATCATGGTTCCATTCGCGCTCCTGCGCGAACTCGCTGCCCATGAACAGGAGCTTCT
>JAFMSA010000483.1 GCA_017353855.1 Alphaproteobacteria bacterium | reverse complement strand
CGCCCGGTCTTGTCCGGACGGTCGACGAGCACCTGACGGTCGAAACGGCCGGCGCGCAACAAGGCCGGATCGAGGATCTCCGGCCGGTTCGTCGCCGCGAGGAGAATAATTCCGATGCTCGGGTCGAAGCCATCGAGCTCGCTCAACAGCTGGTTGAGCGTCTGCTCCTTCTCGTCATGGGACCCGCCACCCGGAAGAAAGCTGCCGCGAGCGCGGCCCAGCGCATCCAGCTCGTCGATGAAGATGATTGCCGGAGCATGCTGGCGCGCCTGCTCAAAGAGGTCGCGCACTCGCGCGGCGCCGACTCCGACGAACATCTCGACGAATTCCGAGCCCGAGATCGAGAAGAACGCGACCCCGGCCTCACCGGCAACTGCGCGCGCCAGCAGCGTTTTGCCGGTGCCGGGCGGGCCGACGAGCAGCACGCCCTTCGGCACATGGGCGCCGAGCCGGCCGTAGCTGCGAGGATCCTTGAGGAAGGAGACGATTTCTTTCAGTTCGTCCTTGGCTTCGTCGACCCCGGCGACATCGGCAAAGGTCGTCTTGATATCCTTTTCGACATAGACCTTGACCTTGCTCTTGCCGACCGACATCAGGCCGCCTGCCTGACCCATCATCGGCCGGACTAGGACCATCCATAGCAGTACAAAGAAGAGGGCGGGCATCAGCCAGCTGATGACGGTCGAGAAGAGGCCGG
The DNA here is from genome assembly GCA_017353855.1 of Alphaproteobacteria bacterium. Taxonomy (GTDB): domain Bacteria; phylum Pseudomonadota; class Alphaproteobacteria; order ATCC43930; family CGMCC-115725; genus AP-15. The sequence continues at coordinate 3,434 of JAFMSA010000483.1, read as the reverse complement.
GACCGGCTTCGCCGGAGAAGGTCAGCTTGTCTTTTGCTAAACTCTCGGCGAGCGCCGGATCGACGCGGTTGGTCGCAAAATGCGGCACGCCTTTGTCGGCCGGCTCCTTGAAGGTGCCGGTGATCTGCGTCTGGCCGACGACGATGTCGGTAACCTTGCCCTCGGCAGCGAGTTGCTGGAATTCGCTGTAGGGGATCGTCTTTACGTGAGCTGGCTGGAAGAGCAGATCCTGAAGCAGGATCACGGCGAGAACGGCGGCGATGATGTACCAGAAATTGATCTGGTGCTCGGGCTTGATCTCCATGACTCCCTCGCTCAGCTTCAGCCGGTCCGGCGGTATTTGGTGCCGCCCAACGGATCGCCCAGCCGCGGCAGAAAGGTGGGTACGTCACGCATAGGGAACTCGCCTTTGGCGCCGAATTCGGCCGGCGCCCCGCGCTCCTCGAGCGGCGACAGCCGCATGTACGTGAGGACGAGGATCGGGAACCTCGCCAGGGCCAACGGCGTCGGCCATCGCAGCAGAAAGCCGGACATGATGAGGATAAAACCGGCATATTGCGGGTGACGAAGCTCAGCGCAAAGAAGATGAAGATCGCCGAGTTGATGAAGACCAGCTGCCATAGCCCACGGTCGGGGACATCCTCGCGCATGTGAGTCGCCAGAACCGGGTTCATTGTTGATGTAGTGTCGACCGCCGGTTCTGGGAATCAGCGCCCTCAGAGCTGTCGCTACCGCCGTACCCATGCATAAAGACGTGGAGCAGCGGACAGGCCAAAAGCAGCAGCGATACGGCCCGGGCCAAATGAGGTGCGCGCGGCGCTCTGTCGCCAGGAGAAAGCCGTCGATCGCCAGAAAGGCAATCGGCGCGATATTGGCGCGCGACGCGAAAAAGCTACCGGTCTTGCCGTCGAGGCCATGACGATCCATTCCATATTCCTCAGCCATCGACCGAACTCCATCTTTCGTGAAAGGTGGGCCGGCCGCCTTGACGTGGATCAACCGGGTCCGCGGCTATCGCGCTCGCGGATGATTGTGTAAGGCCAGGCTGGATTCTTTGCGTGTTAATTAAAGTCCCAGATGGAGGCCGCCCGATCCCCGCAGTCTCCACCAGATCGGGCCGTCGGCTATGCGGCGGGCAACCGGTGGAAGCGGCTGCCGGTTCTTGCACCGTGCCTGCACTCAAACCCACCCGAATGTCGATTCCGGCCGCGCGGAGGCGTCGAGCCCTGGGCCGGGAGGAAGCCCAAGACGAGCCGACGAGCTCCAGCACATCGCCTCTGTGTATGCTGTGTCTTCGCCAGAAACTCGCGCTGCCCGCTCTCCGGATCGATTACCGGAAGCCCAGCGCATTTGGCGAAAAGCGGGCAGAGCGTCATTCGCCGGTCGAGGAACATGACCATCGGCCGTAGACGAGGTGACATGGGACGAAGACGCAGAGAAACCGCGAGGCGAACCTCCCCGATCTCCACGCGCGGCGAGGGTTGCCGTCGCGCCAGAATTAGATACCGAAGGCCGACGGCAAGCACAACGGCCGCTCGGCACCGCAGCCATCGATTCAGTGCTCGATCCCGTATCCGTCCGTCATATCCGTCCAACCCGTCATCATCTGCTGTGGTCGCCTGTTGCGACGACTACGTGCAGCCGCCGGAGGGCAAAGAAAGCCACATTGGCCGGCCGTGGCGTAGTTCACACTGCTGGCCCCTTACCAGAATATTCAGCGTTTCCCCGGCTTCCAGGATCGCATTGAAGATGCGGCCCGACTGCTCGAGTCGCGCTTTCAATCTGCAGCCTCGCCATTGCAGGCGAAACGTTAGGCTGCGCCATTCAGGCGGAAGCCGCGGATCAAAGGACAGGGCGCCCGCCTGCAGCGAAACCCCTGCGAAGCCCAGAACGGCTGTCTGCCAAAGCCCGCCAAGGGCGGCGATGTGGACCCCGCCGGCGCTCACGCCGCCGGTTTCCGCAAGGTCGCTGGCTGCCGTCTCGCGAAAGTAGCGCAGCGCAAGGTCAGTATCACCGAGACGGGCCGCGGCCACCGCGTGCATGGGTCGGCTCAATGAGCTGTCGTGGGCGCAGCACCGCGCATAGTAGCGAAAGTTGGGCGTCCTCTCCTCGGGGTCGAACTCCTCCGGCAGTAACGCCAGAAGCGCCACGACATCGGCTTGTTTCAGTATCTTGGAACCGCTTATCCGTTCCCGGCCGAGCGCCACTTCCATCGCAACGGAGCGCCCGGCGTATGGGGCGAGGTCGATATCTTCGAGGGTAAAGAAGCCCGCGAACTGCTCGTAAATGCCGCTTGCGGTGTCGAAGCCGGTCGCCAAACTGTCTGCCGTTTCGCGCCACTGGTCGAGTTCCGCTTCACCAAGAGCCAGCCGCGCCGCTAGCGGCACCCAGTGATCAGGCCAGCGCTCGCGCAGCAACGCAGCTATCTCGAAGGCGCGCCGGATGTTCCAGCGGGCCATGATGTTGGTATAGGCGTTGTCGTCTATACCCTCGTGGTATTCATCTGGTCCGATGACCCCGCGAATATGACGCCGGCCGTCCGCTTCGAGCTGCGCACGGCTCGCCCAGAAGCGTGCTGTTTCCAGCAGGATCTCTGCTCCGGCTTCGCGCAGGAAGTCGTCGTCCGCGGTCGCTTGCCAGTACTGCCAGACGGCGAATGCGACGTCTGCGCTGATATGCTGTTCCTGCTCGCCACACCGGATGGGCACCGGCCGTCCATTCAGACCCAGGGCTTGGGTGGGCGTAACCTCCTCGCCGGTGTCAGCGGATTCCCAGGCGTACAGGGCACCACGCCAGCCCATCCGCTCTGCCTTAGACCTGGCGCCATCCAGGGTGTGATAGCGGTACATCAGAAGCGCCCGTGCGGCTTCGGGCCATGTCATCGTGTAGAAGGGGAGAAGAAAGATCTCGGTGTCCCAGAAGACGTGGCCGAGATAAGCATCGCCCGTAAGCGCGCGAGCACCGATCGAGACACGCTCGTCAGAGGGATTGGCGGCGCTGTTCAAATGGTAGACGGCGAACCGCAACGCTCGTTGCGCATCCTCGTCGCCTTCGACTTCGATGTCGCTGCAGCGCCAGCGCTCGGCCCAGGCAGCCTCATGCGCGAAGAGTGCCATGGGCCAGCCGGCGCTCTGTACGTGGTTGAGCGTTTGCCGCGCGGCGGCGCCGGGATCCAAGTTACGATCATCGCCGCGCGCTACTGTGACTAGCCGTGCGAAAGATGCGACCTGGCCGGGGGCCGATATCCACTGCCATATCCGTTTCAGCGGCGCGAGCGTGCTCGGCGTCAGCTCTGCTCCATTGAGATGGAGCGATGCCGCGCTCGCCATTGCGAGTCCCTTGTCGGACTGTTCGCTGCGCCACACGCCGAGATTGTGCTCCAGCCGGACGGTTTCGAGTCCAAGACCGGCATCTTCGACCTCCGCTTCGAGCGT
>JAFMSA010000070.1 GCA_017353855.1 Alphaproteobacteria bacterium | reverse complement strand
TTCAGATCAGTCGCCGGCGGCGACCTCGAACACGCTCAGCCCATTGATCGTGCCGCCGGGCACGACGTTTTCGGTCGCTGGTGGGGACCGCGAGGCAGACAACGCCAGCGCGTTGCTGCACAAAAACGGCTGCCGATGCATCGGCCGGGCCGCAGCGATCTGTCGCAGCACGGTGCTTGCCGCGTTTCGGGACGTCACCGGGAGGGTTGAAGGCGGCCTGCGCGGCCGAGCGCGCCGCCTTCAAGAACGTTGAGATTACCCGCCGTCAATCCCGGCTCGGCGCCATTTTACCTGGGGCTTTTTGACGGCCCAGAACACATACCGGACGACCCCGCCCTGGTGAGAGGCACAGGCTGCCCGCTCCGCGCACGCCGCTGCTGTGTTCAGGCCTTGGCCGCCAGTTGGTGGAAGCGCCTGATTGCTTGACCCCTGCGCAAACGCTCGGCCTAATCTCCGCGAAAGCCCGCCCCGCAGCGTGGAGGAACCCATGTCCTATGTCTATGTCGTGCAAATGGACGTCCCACAGCATCTCGAGGCCGAATTCAACCGCATCTACGACGAGGAGCACGTCCCGACCATCCTCAAAGTTCCGGGAGTCAGGTCCTGTGCGCGCTATCGGCTCGAACATTCGACGGTTTCCTCGATGCCGCGTTATCTCGCGATATACGAGGTCGATTCGGCGGAGGTGATCAACGGTCCGGCCTGGACCGAAGCTTCCGACTCTGGCGAATGGAAGCCTAAGATCCGGCCGCATACGACAAACCGCCAGCACAGCGTCTTCCAGCAGATCGCCTGACCATGGCCCACATCTTTGTCGTGCAGCTCGACATCCCGGCCGAGCATGAGGCCGACTTCAACCGGGTCTATGATACCGAGCATTTTCCGATGCTCGCCAAAGTGCCCGGGGTCCGATCGGCGGCGCGTTACCGCCTCGAGCATTCGACGGTTCCGGGCATGCAGCGCTACCTGGCGATTTACGAGCTCGACTCGCCCGACGTGCTGAAGAGTGCGGCGTGGGAGGAGGCGGGAGCCTTCGGTGACTGGGCGGGCAAAATCCGTCCGCTGTTGACGAGCCGCCACCACAGTGTCTTCGAGCGCATTGCGTGAGAGGATTGTCAGGAGGCGAGGCCACGCGGAAGCTTGGGAGCCCGCGCAAGCGAGGGACACCTGCTGTTGGGGGCCGGAGATTACTGCCGGTCAGCTCCTGTGGAGGGACAACATGATCCATGTGGTCGCTATCATCACCGCCAAACCTGGCATGCGCGAAGCGATCCTCAAAGAATTCCGCGCAAATATGCCCGCAGTTCATGCGGAAGAGGGCTGTATAGAATACGGACCAGCAACCGACGCTGAGGGTATCGGCGGCTTTCAGATCCGGTTCGGCCCCGATACTTTCGTCGTGATCGAGAAGTGGGAGAGCCCCGAGGCATTGAAGGCGCACGCCGCCTCACCGCACATGGCCGCCTATGCCGCAAAAACGCGCGACATGATTGCAAACCGGGTCATCCACGTGCTTCAGCCGGGCTAAATGGCCCTGACGACGTCCATGGGCCCTCGGCCCTTGCGGGCCCTCCCCCGGCGCGCCCGCATCGGCGCGGCGTGTGCGAGGTCCTAAATTAACTTTCATACACGGTTGAAGTGCCACTTCGGCAATTGACGACCGGTGAGGATGGCAATCCGCCGGCCGGGACGACACCTCCTGGGATCCTCGTCTACCGCGACGGTGTCACGCTCGGACCGCTGCCCGTACGGTCAGGTATCGGCTATCGCTGCCTACCGAGCGATGAGAACGTAATTCAGGATATTGTCGGAAGAAGTGGCAGACGGCATCCGGGCCATAAACCCGGAACATCTGTTGCACGCTGATTGTTGCCGCGGCCTTCTGGAAAGGGTCGACACCGGTTCACGCGTTGCAAAACCAGGAGGACCCGGGCGGCCGGATTGGCGGCGAGGTGATGTTGAGGATACACTCGTTCGATTCCTTGCCGGCTCTATCCCGTGGTGATCTTAAATTAATGGTTGGGAGGAACGACCGATGCTCGTCATGAACGTCATTACCGAGATCCTGAAGCGCGAAGGCGTCTCGACGCTGTTCTGCTTCCCGACGACGCCGATCATCGAAGCCGCCGCTGCTGCCGGCATACGGCCGATAATCTGCCGTCAGGAGCGGGTCGGCGTCCATATGGCCGACGGTTTCGCGCGCGTCGCCAATGGCCGGCCACCGGGCGTTTTCGCAATGCAATACGGGCCGGGCGCGGAGAACGCGTTTGCGGGTGTTGCAACGGCATTTTCCGACTCGAGCCCGGTCGTTTTCCTGCCGCTCGGCCACCCGCGCGAGACCGCGCAGCTTTTCCCGATGTTCCGGTCGAGCCGCACTTACGCCTCGATCACGAAGTCGGTCGAGGAAATCATCCTGCCCGAGCAGGTCGCGAACGTCATGCGGCGCGCCTTCAGCCAAGTCAAGAACGGGCGCCAGGGTCCGGTCATGGTGGAAGTGCCGGTGGACGTCATGACTGCCGAAATCGGCGTGGACCCGGCAGGGTACGGGCCGGTGCGCATTACCCGATCGGCCGGCGACGAGCGTGACATCGACGAGGCGGCACGCATGTTGCTCGACGCGTCCTGTCCGATGATCCTGGCAGGCCAAGGCGTTTTCTATGCCGAAGCGACCGAAGAGCTGCGGCAGTTCGCCGAAGTGCTGCAGGTTCCCGTGATGACCACCTTTGATGGCAAAAGCAGCTTTCCGGAGGATCATGCTCTGTCGCTCGGTCCCGGCGGTGGCACGTTTACCGGCCACGGGCGGCATTTCCTGCACAAATCGGATCTGCTGCTGGGAATCGGCTGTAGCTTCACGCGCCACGGTATCGCTACTCCGGTGCTGCCGCCTGGCAAGAAGGTCATCCACGCAACAAATGACACGCGCGATCTGCACAAAGCTTTTTCGGCGGACCTCGGAATCCTTGGCGATGCCAAGCTGGTGCTTGGACAATTGATCGAGGCCGTGAGTGATCGGCTGGGCGGCCAGCCGCGTTCGAACAGGCTCGCGCAGGAAGTCGCCAGCAAGCGCGAGGAATGGCTCGCCCGCTGGCAGCCAAAGCTGCGTTCGCAGGAGCGTCCGATCAACCCCTACCGGGTGATCTCCGAGTTCATGCGGGTTGTCGACCCGGCCGAGGCGATCGTGACACACGATTCCGGCAGCCCCCGCGAGCAGCTGAACCCCTTCTATCAGGCAACCCGGCCGCGCGGATATATTGGCTGGGGCAAGTCGCACCAGCTCGGGACCGGACTCGGGCTCGCGATCGGGGCAAAAGTGGCCGCCCCGGACAAGTTCTGCGTTAATTTCATGGGTGATGCCGCTTTCGGCATGACCGGCCTCGATTTCGAGACGGCGGCACGCTGCGGGATCCCGATCCTGACGATCGTGCTTAACAATTCGACGATGGCGATCGAAACCCACGCGATGGCGCTATCGCACGAGAGATACCGGGCGCGCGATCTCGGCGGCAATTATGCGAATATCGCTCGCGATCTCGGAGGATGGAGCGAGCGGGTCGAGGATCCGGAACAGATTGGCGACGCGATCATCCGCGCTCGCCGGCAGACGGAAGACGGGCGGGCCGCACTGCTCGAATTCATCACGAGCCAGGAACAAGGTTTCTCGCACCGTCGCGGTGCTGCCGAATAGGGCAGCGCCGCCGCGCGGGGTGGCGCTCCCCTTAGCGGTCGCGGGTCGCGCCGGACTCGCCTGATATCTGTGAGCATATTGGCGGGGTAGCGGCGACAGCCAATTTGGGGTAAATAAATATCCGAGCGTAGCGTCCTAAAAGTTGAACTAAATGAGCGCGAAATCGGCAATCGGAACGGTCGCTGCGGCGATGCTGCTGGCCGCGTGCGCCCCCTCAAGCCCGGCCTATTTCGGACCGCAGCTGGCATGGGTCCCCGGCGGGCCTGACCCGACAGCGATCAACTCTCCGGCGTTTGCGGTCCGCCCGCCTCTGCCGGCCCGCCCCGGGTATTTTGAAACGATTAAATATATAGATAACGGCGTAAAGTATATAGATCCCTATGCTCAGTTCTTTGTCTCGTTCGATGGGCAAATGTGTTTCCGTGGTCTGGTCAATCGCCAGGGAGGGTTATTCGAGAATTACCAGAGTTATTGGTGCATGCATCCCACAGAAGTAAACAATGTGGAAGCGCTGGTAAATAATATAACTACTGTGAATACGATCCGCTTTTGGTGTGTGATCGAAGCGCCGCAATGTGCCCACCGGTACGGACATTCAAATTTTCTGGATGAGAGCGGTTGGGTCCGCAATAGCATAACGGCCGAAACCCGGCCCTTCCGAGGGCAGCGCGATGCGATCGAGTATCTCATCTACTTGATGGGTGGCCAGGTCCGGCAGGAACAGCTGGGCCAGCGGTGATTTGCGGCAATGAGGGTCGATGATCGGACTTAGCGTCGACAGCCGGCGCTGAGCGCGGGAGCCGAACAAAAGCTCGCCGCGTGCTCCGGCGACAAATCGACGTGAGCCTCTTGCGGCGGCGACTGCCCGGGATCACACTCCGGCCAGGAGGGGCTCTTGCCCGACGCCCTCAACGGATTTCGCCGCAATGACGGCCAGGCAAACGCTACCGCGGCTGCTGGACCTGCCGGTGGCGCCCACTACCGATCCTGCCTGGATCCTTGTCGAGGAAGGCTTTACGCTCGCGCGCGAGCACGAGGTGGAATCGCTCTTCGCGATCGGGAACGGCTACGCCGGATCGCGTGCGTCCCTCGCTGAAGGCTGCGCGCTCTCCGCGCCCGCGACTTGCGTGGCTGGAGTGTTTGTTTCAGCGGCGGGCTCCGTCCCGGAGCTGGCTCGATTGGCGGACTGGACCCATCTGTCGGTCACGGTCGAGGGCCACGCTCTCCAGCTGGATCAGAACAGCTATGTCGAACATCGCCGTATCCTCGACTTGCGGCAAGCTATGCTGTGGAGGGGCTGGCGGCAACGGAGCGCCGGCGGACGGATCACGCGCCTGAGAGAACTGCGTCTGGCCTCCTTGGCCGACCGCCACCTCCTGCTTCAATCGATGACACTTACCGCCGAAGACTACAGCGGCAGCGTATCGATTGATGCCACGCCGATGGGTCCACTCACTCAGCTCACGGATGCCGGCATCACCGTCATTATGGCTGTGCGCACCCGCCTCACCGGTCCCGAAGGCGGCGCCGTCGGTACAGCTGCCCTGCCGATCGAACAATTGAACTTCGATATCAACCGCGGCGAGACGTATCGCCTGGATCGCGTCGTCGCAGTGTATACTTCCAGGGACACGCGCGAGCCGCTCCGGACAGCGCGCAGACGTGTCGAACGGGCAGTCGAAAACATTGAAGACGTCGTTGTCCAGCACCGAGATGCCTGGCTCGCGAGATGGGAGGCATCCGACCTGCGGATCGACGGCGACCCTGCTGCGCAACGCGCGCTGCGCTTTGCCGCGTATCACCTCTCGAGTGCCGCAAACCCGGACGACGACCGCGTGTCCATTGGCGCGCGGGGCCTGAGCGGAACGGCCTACAAGGGGCACGTCTTCTGGGACACCGACATTTTCATGCTGCCCTTTTTCAACCTCACTTATCCCGAGGCTGCGCGAGCGCTTGTGATGTACCGTTATCACACGCTGGCCGGAGCCCGAGCCAAGGCCGCCCGGCTTGGCCACAGCGGCGCCCTCTACGCATGGGAGTCGACCGATAGCGGTGAGGAGGTTACGCCCCCGTTCGTCGTAGGGCCGGACGGCGAGGTCGTCCGGATCCTCACCGGAGAGCAGGAGCAACACATCAGCGCTGACGTAGCGTTCGCGGTATGGAAGTACTGGGAAGCTACCGGAGACGAGCGCTTTCTCATCGACGCCGGTGCGGAGATCCTGATCGAAACCGCGCGTTTTTGGGAAAGCCGCGCCAAGCGCGAGGGAGACGGTCGGTGCCATATCCGCGGGGTCGTCGGACCAGACGAATATCACGAGACCGTCGATGACAACGCTTACACCAACGCGATGGCGCAGTGGAACCTGGAGGTTGCCGAACTGACGGCAAGGCTCTTTGCGGAACGCTGGCCCGCGCAATGGCGGGCGCTTTCGCGTCGGCTGGGTCTTGCATCGGGCGAGCCTCAGCGCTGGCAGCGCGTTGCCCGCGATCTTTACACCGGTTTCGACGAGCGGACTGGCCTATTCGAGCAGTTCCAAGGCTATTTCGGCTTGGAGGAAATCGATCTCGCCGCGTACGCGCAGCGAACCGCGCCGATGGATGTGCTGCTTGGCCGCGAACGAATTCAGCGGTCCAAAATCATCAAGCAGCCCGACGTCGTCATGCTCGTCTTTCTTCTTTGGGAACGCTTGTCCCCGCAAGTGCGGAGGGTCAATTTCGAATACTACGAGCCGCGATGTGGGCACGGCAGCTCGCTGAGCCCGGCAATTCACGCGCTCGTTGCCGCACGTCTGGGGAACACTGCGCTCGCCGAGCATTATTTCCGCCAGGCCGCCGAGATCGACTTGGCGGACAACATGGGGAACGCAGCCGGCGGCATTCACGCAGCCGGGATGGGCGGCCTATGGCAGGCGGCGGTATTCGGCTTTGCCGGGTTGCGCCTCACCGAAAAGGCGCCCGAACATTGCGCAAAACTGCCACCGAGCTGGCACAGCTTCTGCGCGCGGTTTCAATGGCGAGGACAATGGCATGAGTTGACGCTGCCCGAAGGGTAGCCGGGAGACTGAAAGCGAGGGTCCATGACCGAACCGACCGTTCTCGTCCCGCTCGATGGATCGGAGCCTGCATTGGCAGCCCTGCCGGTAGCGAATGCGCTGGGCGAGGTCGAACATGCGGCTCTTCTCTTCCTGCACGTCGCGGAGGACAGGCCGCCGGATGCCGAAAGCCTCAGCCGCGTCCTCCTCGGAGGTACTGAGCTCGACGGCCTGACCGTTGCGACGCGCACCGGCAAGCCGGCAGCGGAACTTGTACATGCTGCAGCGGAAATCAGGCCGCAACTGATCGTATTGTGCAAGCACGGTGCAATCGAACCGCCAAACGTGCTCGGCGGGACGGCGATGAACGTACTGCACAACGCTCCTTGCCCGGTGGTATTGGTCCCTCCGAGCCGCGGTTCGACGCCATGGCGTCTTCAGCATATTTTAGTGCCGCACGACGGGACGCCCGGTACCAGCACGGCGCTGCGACCCGCACAGAAGATTGCCGAACACGCCGGCGCCGATCTGCTCGTCGTTCACGTAGCGGGGACAGCACCGGCAGCTGTCGAGCCCGGCTATTTCACGACGCCGCGTTATGTCGACCAGCCGCATCATGAGTGGCCCGCCTGGTCGAGCGAATTCGGCAAGCGCTTTGTTTGCCTTGGCCCACCCGGTCGTCTGCAGATGCGGGTCTGCCTGGCACGCGGAAATGCTGCAGCGGAAGTTATGCGCTTGGCGAACCAGCACGCAACCGACCTCATCGTTCTCGCTTGGCGGGGAGTGTGGGATGCCCCGCGGGCGGCAGTCCTCAGGCATATCGTTGCCGCGGGGCGTTGTCCGATCGCAGTGGTGCGCGTCTGAGTTGGAGACGCCAATACGGCTTCTCCCGCATGCTCGCGGCCCGTTGCGATGAGGGATCGCATCTGGATGCCTGGATGGCGCGTCGGCGTCGAGCGCACCCACCGGCCAGAGGCGAGCGGCAGCGGCCCGTTGAGCACTCTGCCCTCGCCGCCGGCAATGCCGGTATTTCTACAGGCCGGCGGTTCTCCCGGAGGCATCCAGCGTCGAACCGGACACGATGTTGTAGGACCATCAAAGCGGCATTGGTCTGCGTCACCGGTGCGCGCGGCACGATGCGCATCTCCTGCACCGTATCGCGATTGTCGTTGATGCCCGCCTCGTCGGGGCCGGCGCGGTATTGATACCGTGCTGTTCGAAGGCATTGAGCGGCGCAGGACCGCTGGGCAGGCGAAAACGGGAGCTGCTATTGTGGCAGATATGCATGCCGGTCGCGGCACGCGTAGCTCTGCACATCGAGTACGGCGAAGGGCTCATCCATCAAAGGCACGCGCCGGCGGGTCGCCGTTGCTACAAACGCCCGGCAAGCGTGAGCTTTGCCGGTTTGAAAGCTGCTCAGACTGACGGTCGCGTCCCTCAGTGCTAATTTGGGCCGGTCACAATCGGTTCGGATGCTAGTAATGCGGATTAAGCGGATTAAGCGGATTAACCCGGTATTTCTGTTTGATCTGGATGGGACGCTGGTCGACAGCGTCTACCAGCACGTCCTCGCCTGGCGGGAGGCGTTGGACAAAGAGGCTATCGAGCTCTCGGTCTGGCGGATACACCGCAAGATTGGGATGAGCGGCGGCCTGTTCACAAATCAATTGCTCAGAGAAACGGGCCTTGAGATCAGTCCGGATCGTGTCGACCGGCTTCGTCGCCGGCATGCGGAGGCATTTCTGCGGCATGCCGACGAGATCAGGCCTCTGCCCGGCGCTTGTGAGTTGCTGGCCGCACTGACCGGGTTGAGGATTCCCTGGGCAATTGCTACGAGCGGTCGCATGGAGACGGCAGCTTCGAACCTATCGGCGCTGGGCGTCGACCCGGCAAAGGCGCCGGTTGTGACCCGCGATCAGGTCAAATATGCCAAACCGGACCCGGATCTGTTCCTCGCTGCGGCCGAGCGGCTCGGCGCCCCGGTTGAGGCCGCGGTTGTAATCGGTGACAGTATCTGGGACATGCTGGCCGCGCAGCGCTGCCGGGCGCTCGGCGTCGGCTTGCTCTCGGGCGGTTACGGATCGGATGAGCTCGAGCGCAGCGGAGCGGCAAGGGTCTATGAAGACCCGGCCGACCTGCTCAAGCACCTCGACGAAGTCGGTGGGCGGCTCTAAGAAACTCCCGTGTGAGCTTGCATTGCAGCGGCCTGGGCTGTCGCGAACGCCGAATTGAGGCGAGCGCGGCGCCCGTAGTTTCCGGCGGGAGGCGGGACAGGGCGTATCGGCTTCGACCGGGCCTGCGTTAGAGGGGTGGTTTTTGGCCAGCTGCGTCCCTGCGATGGCGGGCCGCTCCGGCATCTGCCGGCAAGCCTCGCGAGCTCGCACGAACCGGCCTATTGTGGGAGCGAGGTGTTCGCGTCTCTGCTCACAAGCCTGTAACTTTAGTCATGGGATCGTTGCCGTTCTTCCTGGCCCGCCTGGTACCTGCGGACCAGACGCGAGGCAAGATCGAAACCAGGGTGGGGATGCTGGTGACTGCGAGCTGGCTCGACAATTATGCGGACGACACCGACCCCGACGTCGAAGACTGCCGGTCCACCGGGCTGCGCGTTTGACGGAAAGGCCGAGCCATCCGATCATCGAGCGCTGGCGGCGCGCCGTCGGCAGCGCCCGCTCACTCATCATATACTACGGCAACCCGCTGCGCCGCTGGCGGATGGATCGGTTCTACTCCAGCTTTGTCCGGCGGGGCGATCTCGTTTTCGACATCGGAAGCCATGTCGGCGATCGGATAGGGTCGTTTCGCCGCCTCGGTTGCCGCGTCGTCGCGGTCGAGCCTCAACCGGGATTGGTCAGAATATTACGGCGCTTCTACAGCCGTGATCCGGAGGTCGCGATCGAGCCTATGGCCATTGCCGCGAGGCCCGGATCCATCGAGCTCTTCATCAACCTCGACAATCCGAGTTTGACCACTGCATCCTCGAGCTTTGTCGCGGCGGCCTCCGAGGCGCCGGGCTGGCGTGGTGAGCGTTGGCCCCGACGGTTTGTCGTCGCGACCATCACACTGGATCAGCTGATCGAAAGTTATGGCGAGCCGCGCTTTGCCAAAATCGATGTCGAAGGTCTCGAGGCCGAGGCCCTCGCAGGCCTCTCGCGGCCACTCGAAGCCTTCTCGTTCGAATTCACGACCGTCCTGCGCCACGCCGCGATCGACTGCGTGACCCGGTGCCGGGTTCTTGGCGCGTACCGCTTCAATGCCGCTCTGGGTGAGACACAGCGCTTGGTCTTTGCACGATGGCGCGACGCCGACGAGATCGAGCAATGGCTGCGGGCGCTACCCGACAGCGTCAATTCCGGAGACGTTTATGCGCGCCTCTCGGTATCCGGCAGTTCCGGGACATGCGAGAGCCTCCGCGGCTAATCACGCGCGGCGAGCTCAGGAAACCCGGGCTGACTCCCTTGTGCGCTTGACACGCAGCCACGAGGGTCTAGCGTCGGCGCGCTTATCGCGAACGGAGGGACCCCCCCGATGATCATAGAGATGCGCACTTACACGTTGCAGCCAGGCAGCGTTGCCACCTTCGAAGAGCGCTTCGCGCAAGCGCTGCCGGCAAGAGCGAAGGTCTCGCCGCTGGCCGCGTTCTGGCATACCGAAGTGGGCCCGCTCAACCGCGTCATCCATGTCTGGCCCTATGAGGATCTCACAGCGCGCACTCGGCTCAGGGAAGAGGCGACAAAGCTTCAGGGCTGGCCACCAAACACGCGGGAATTCGTTGTCGAACAGCAGAGCGACATCTATCTTCCCGCCCCGTTCTCCCCGCCTCTCGAGCCGCGCCAGCTCGGGAATCTGTATGAAATCCGCATCTACACGTTCAAACCGGGCGGGATTCCGGGTGTGATCGACCGGTGGAGCACGCACATCGCCGAGCGCATCAAGCTCTCACCGCTCGTCGGCGCCTGGTATTCGGAGCTCGGCGGGCTCAACAAATGGTGTCACATCTGGGCTTACAAGGACGCGGCCGACCGTTTCCGCATCCGCGAGGAGGCGCGAGCCAAGGGCATCTGGCCGCCGCCGTCCGGCGGAGGGCCGAGCATGATGATCAAGCAGGAGAATATGCTGGTCGTTCCCGCTTCCTTCTCGCCGTTGCGCTAATGCCAATCGGGCACCGCACGAGCCGCGCCACCCTCGGGTGGCGCCAATCGTGCGCGCCGCGGAAGCGACAGGCTATCCCGGCGAGCCGCAAGCACATTCACTCAGACGGGCGGCACGGGGGCGAGGCCCGCCGCCGGTGCGCTGAACCGCAGCTCTCTCGCAGTTGCCCTCACCTGCCTCCTGCGCGACAGCGATCCGGTGGCAGCATCGGTTAACGCGATGCGACCGGCAATGTGAAAACCGGGCACTGCGGCGGGGTGAGCGTGCGCCGCTAATTCACGAAGCGGTAGAGCTTGGCGGCGTTGTCGCAGATGATTTTCTTGCGCGTCGCTGCGGGCAGGTGCCCCAATTCCTGCTGTATGTATTCCTGAGAATCGGGCCACACGCCGTCGGGATGCGGGAAATCCGAACCCCACATGATGTTGTCCTGGCCGATCTCGTCGATGAGCTTCACGCCGACCGGATCGCTCTGATAGGTCGCATAGCACTGCCGACGCCAATATTCGCTAGGTCTCATTTTCAGATCGAGCTCCTTGAACTGCTCCTCCCACTCGGCGTCCATGCGATTGAGGATATAGGGGATCCAGCCGGTGCCGGCCTCGCCGATGACGAGCCTGATTCCCGGGTGCCGCTCGAGCACCCCCGAGAAAATCACCGACAGCAGCACTTCGGACATATACATCTGGAAGGCGGTGATTCCCGCGGCGCGGGCGGCGAGCGCGACTTTCGGCGCGAGCTTTGTGAAATCGCGACGGACACCGCTGCCGATCGTATGAAAATGCACTGGCAACCCGCTCGCGGCGACGGCATCCCACATTGGACTCCACCACGGATCCCATAACGGCGTCATGTCGCCGCGGCGCGAGATTTCGAGGCCGCGCACAGCGCCGCGCCGCGAAACACGTTCGATCTCGCCGACCGCGGCCTCGATATCGTGATTGGGGATGCAGGCGAGGCCGGCAAAGCGATCGGGGTGCGTGCTGCAGAAATCGGCGAGCCAATCATTGTAGATGCGCAGCATCTCACC
>JAFMSA010000482.1 GCA_017353855.1 Alphaproteobacteria bacterium | reverse complement strand
AAGCATTCACGAGCGCGTGCAAGGGGCTTCCCCTGGCAGCCGTGCCGCCGCATCCTACGAGATCGCATATTCTGGAGCCCACAGGATGCCCGCAAGCCGGCGAACATCTTGTTCATCGTCGACGACGACTGCGGTTATCCCGACCTCGGCTGCACCGGTCAGACCGATTACCGAACTCCGGCGCTTGACCGGCTTGCCGCTGAGGGCATTCGCTTCACGCAGGCCTACGCCAATTCGGCGCTGTGCACGAATACTCGGGTTGCACTGATCACCGGTCGTTACCAGTATCGACTGCCGATCGGGCTGGTCAAGCCATTGCGCTGGAGCGACCGCCAAGCACCGGAAATGGGCTTGCCTGCCGGCCTTCCCACCCTGCCCTCATTGTTGCGCGGCACCGGTTATCGCACCGTGCTTATCGGGAAATGGCATCTCGGATATTTGCCGCGTTACAGTCCCTTAAAGAGCGGCTACGACGAGTTCTTCGGAGTGATGGGCGGCGCCCTCAATGCAGAGGTTACCCGCCAAGCGGCGATGGTCAGTTACAATGACGATTTTCGCGCTGACGATGATGGTCGTCATCGCTGTCTTGCCAGTATTGTTGCTGATACGGCCTTCCCGCCGGGAGCCGGTTACAGCCTCGGCTGACGATTAGCCTCGCGCGGATCGGCTTAAGATCGGACACATAGCCAACGAGCGGGAGGGTCAGCGGCGGCGGCTCAGCAAGCCTAGCCCGCGGATGACGCCGATGACGATACCGCCGCCCACGGTCGCGAACGCGCACAGCAGGGTCACACCAGCCACACTTCACCACCGCGATGAGTCGGCAAGGCATTGACAAGTCCCAGTGGTAGTGCATCGGCGCTTACTCTCAGCGCTGCTGCCGGCGCCGCTCCCGAGGTTCTCGCTCTCTGTTTGACAGCGTTACAACAGCTATCGCATAGCCGGCTGTTACGAGCTAGCGATTCGCCGCAACACAAGCTTCGCAGCAGACCCCCCGCTGGAGGGAGATAGATTCGAGCTTGTGGTAGCACGGCGCGAAGTCCGCGATTTCCGGATCAGCGCAAGCAAGCCGAGACTCCGATACGAAGCCGAAAATGCCCTGCTTAGCGGCCGTGACAAGCGCACGACGACGGGGGGGTACATCGCGCCGGTCGAATTCGACCTGAGCGATCGAGGGAGGCTAGCGAAGCTAAAGAGCCTTGCCCTCTCTTCCGGGCGGTAGCGGTGTAAACTGAATGGCCGTTTCAGACGCAGCGTCGCTTCCACTTATGGCCGCATGCCGTCGCCTCCCGCATTTTATTGGCTTAGAGGGGTTTTCCAGTCATGAGCCAGTCCGCCGCCGCAAGTCGGCAGAAGCCTAGGCCGAGGATTCGCCGGGCGCGATTCGCCGAGGAGGATCTTGTCGGCACCTTTGGTGAGGCGATGCTCGCCGAGGCGAGGCGGTTGCTGGGCGCCGGTGCCGTCGCCCTGACCACCACCGACCGGGCGCTCGAGGCCACGGTCGTAGCGGACGGTCAGCACCGCCATGTCGTCCTGAACCCAACCCAGACAGGCCGTCGGGTTGCCTTCCCGGGAACGTGCGAGCCGATACCCTGTCCGCAAGCTCAACAAGCTCAGGAACCTGCCCTCGGCAAGGCCGTCTGCGTCCATCGTGCGGCAGCGGCTTTGGCCGGACTAGAGTGCGATGCGACCTGGCGACGTCCGGTGCAACATTCGCTGTTCGATCTTGCCTTCACCACCGCCCCCAAGCGCCGCATCGTCTTCGCGCTCGAACCCGGAAGCGAAGATCACGCGATTTTTGTCGCCGTCTTTGCCGAGATGGTTAAAGATGGCGTGCGAACCACTGCCGAATCCAGTCCGGCCGCTGCCGCCGCCGAAACCGACGCCGCTGGCCGGGCGCTCTGTCGCCTCCTCGACGGTGCGGACCAGCACCGGATCGGGGTCGCAGCCCATCAACGCGCCCTTGTCGATCGCGTCATTGAGCAGATGTTGGCCACCGGAGATGCGCGCTGGGCGTCGTCTGGGACACCCCTTGTGAGGAGCTTTCCGCGTGATTTCCGCGCCCTGCGCAACCCGCGCACCGGCCGCCCGATCGCCATCGGCCTTTCAAAAGGGAGTGCGATCATCGAGGGGACGGTCGCGTGGTATGTCGATGCCCAAACCGGTGCGGTCGGGGCCGCGAGGCTCATCGGCTCCGAACCGCGTCACCCGGGGCCCACTACGCGGGCTGGAGAGATGCGCGGCCGCACAAACCAGCCGCACGCCAAACGCGATCTATCGCCGGCCCCGGCGGTCATCGTTGAGGGTAGGCCAGTTCCCCATTTGACCTTGTTCAAGGCCACCCCACCGGCCGGGACAGGGGGCGCGGCGATCGACATCGCGCAGCTTCGTTTTTTGTATGACGAGGCAAGCGTCGACCTGGAGGACGAACGGCAATTCGCCCGTAAACCTGGGGCCGAGGTCTTCTACCGTCGCGATCGTGCCGGCGAAGCAGCCGCAGTCGATCAGTTGCGACAATGCGGTCTTTCGATGATGCGGCTTGCCGCCGACAGCGGCGCGCGCGGTGCGCGCATCTTTTTCTTCCAGGGCCGCGATTTGGCGGAGCGCTGGCAACAGTTTATTGCGACTGCGCTGCCGCCGCTCGAAACCGCCGGCTGGCAAATCGAAATCGCGGCCGAGTTCGGGACACGGCCCGTCGAAGCCGGAAGCGAATGGCAGGCCGACATCGCCGATACCGGGAATGGGTGGTTTTCGCTCGACATGGGAATCGACGTCCAAGGCGATCGTGTGCCGCTGTTGCCGATCCTCGTAGGTTTGCTCGAAAGAGGCGGCATTGAGAGAATACCCGTCACCGACGGTCGGGTTCACGCGCCGCTCGATGACGGCCGCCTCGTGGCGTTACCGGCGGAGCGGGTTGTAAAGCTCCTCGCAATCATCGCCGAGATGGCCGATGCCGGGAGGCTCACCGCGGCGGGCGCAATGGTCCTGCCGACCGCCGAGGCGGCAAGCATCATCGACCTCGAACCCCTGGCGACGACGCGCTGGGAAAATGCAACAGCGATCCACGACTATGCGCGCAAACTCCAGGGCGGCGGGACGCCGCCGCGAATGCCGCCGCCCCCTGCTTTCACCGCGGCGCTGCGGCCTTATCAGCAACAGGGTCTTGATTGGCTGCAGGATCTGCGCGCAAACGGCATGGCCGGCATCCTCGCCGATGATATGGGATTGGGGAAAACCACACAGACGCTTGCCCACATAGCGGTGGAGCACGCCGCGGGGAGGCTCGACCGCCCGGCGCTCGTCGTCGTACCAACGAGCCTTGTCGCCAACTGGTCGACGGAGGTGGCGAAATTCACTCCGAATTTGCGGCTCGTCGTGTGGCATGGGCTCGACCGCCACGAACGGCGCGAGGAGGTCGACGGCGCCGATCTCGTTCTCACGACCTACACGGTGCTGGCAAGAGACATCGAGATTATGCGCGGCCTCGAGTGGCATATCGTGGTCCTTGACGAGTCGCAAGCGATCAAAAACCCCGAGGCCAAGTGGTCACGCGCGGTCCGGCAGCTGACTTCCCGCCATCACCTCTGTTTGTCGGGAACTCCAGTCGAGAACAACCTCGGTGAGATCTGGTCGCAGTTCGCATTTTTGATGCCGGGGCTACTGGGCGACCGGCGCGGGTTTGCTCGGCGTTTTCGCACGCCAATCGAGAAGAAGGGCGATGATGCCCGCCGATTGCTGCTGGCGCGGCGCTTGAAGCCCTTTCTGTTACGGCGGACAAAAGGCGAGGTCGAGGTCGATCTGCCAGCGAAGACCGAGATCGTGCAACGGGTTGTGCTCGAAGGCGATCAGCGCGATCTGTACGAGGCGATACGTCTGACGATGCACGAAAGGGTGCGGCGCGAGATTGCTGCCCATTCGCTCGAACGCAGCCAGATCATTGTGCTCGATGCGCTGTTGAAGCTCCGACAGGTGTGCTGTGACCCGCGCCTAGTCAGCCTAGCAGCAATGCGAAAGGGACTCTCGGGATCGCGGGAGGCGGCGTCGGCGGTAACGAGCGGCAAACTGGTGGCCCTGATGCAAATGTTGCGCGAACTGGCGAGCGAAGGCAGGCGAGCGCTGGTTTTTTCGCAGTTCACCGC
>JAFMSA010000481.1:2521-4140 GCA_017353855.1 Alphaproteobacteria bacterium | reverse complement strand
TCATGGGTCTCGGCCACGATGCAAAAAAAGGAGGCCATCCCCTTGCTCGTGATGCGCGACGGCACGACCTATTGGCTAGCGCTAAAGCTCAAGACGGGGTGAGAGGCGGCGGCTCTTCCCGTAGTGTACAACGCTGACCGAGGCGTATGGGGAGATGAAAGTTCTCCTCGTCGAAGACAACGAGCGAGTGGCCCAGTTCGTCTGCAAAGGCCTGCACGAAGAGGGGCACGTCGTCGATCACGCCGACAATGGCCGTGATGGTCTTTTTCTCGCCGTCACCGGCCAATATGATGTCATGATCCTCGATCGCATGCTACCCGGCGGTGTCGACGGTCTGGGCATCGTTGAATCCCTTCGCAAGACAAAGAACAGGACGCCAATCCTGATACTCAGCGCGCTGGCTGAAGTCGATGAACGAGTTCGAGGCCTGCGTGCCGGAGGTGACGACTACCTGACCAAGCCGTTCGCGTTCGGCGAGTTGTCGGCGCGGCTGGAAGCGCTGGTTCGGCGAGCGCAGACTGAGGAAATTCAGACAGTGCTCACCGTTGCAGACCTGCGTGTCGACCTCCTGTCGCAAAGAGTAACGCGCGGCGGAAAACCGATCCAGCTGCAGCGACGGGAGTTCAAATTGCTGGAGTTTCTGGTGCGTCACGCGGATCAGGTGGTGACCCGTGCGATGCTCCTCGAGAATGTCTGGGAGCACCACTTCGATCTGCAAACTAACGTGATCGACGTCCATATCAGCCGGCTTCGGCAGAAGATTGACGGCGGATCCGGCTGTCCGTTGCTCCACACCGTGCGTGGCATCGGTTATCGGCTGGGGCCGGATGTTTAGGCTTCTGCGCTCCGGCTCGGTCCGGCTGGCACTCGGCTACGCCGGCCTGTTCGTGGTGTCCTCGTTGTTGCTGGTGGGACTGTTGTGGTGGAGGACGGTCGGTTATCTCGATCATGACACGGAGGCGGTCATCCGCGCCGATGTCCAAGCGATTAGGGACGATTTCTCGTACCGTGGGCTGGATGGTGCCGTTGCGACGATCCGGGATAGTGTTGCAAACATAACCGACGGCGATGCCGCCTATCTGCTTGCCGACGCGGCATTAAAACCGATCGCCGGTGACCTTCCTGCATGGCCGGCAGAGGTGAAGCCAAAGCCGGGCTGGTATCAGGCCCCGCTCGTGCTCAACGGCCGAATGCGGATGATGCAAATCGAGGAAGTGGCGATGCCGGGCGGGTTCCACTTGCTCGTCGGACGCAACACTCGGGACCGGGCCGCGGTTCGTGCGCTGATCGTGACCGGTTTGGGCTGGGCCGTGAGTTGGGCTTTCGTCATTGCCATCGCGGGCGGCATGCTGGTGCGGCGGGCGGTGTTGCGGCGGGTGGAAATTATTAATCGCACCGCAAGCGCGATCGTGCGCGGCGATCTTTCTCGGCGTCTGGCAATGCGTGACTCTACCGATGAGTTCGACCAGCTCGCCCAAACGATCAACATGATGTTGCAGCAAATTGAGAGCCTCGTCGAGGGTATCCGCAACACTTCGAACGCAGTCGCTCACGATTTGCGGACCCCGCTTGCCGAGCTGCGAGCACGGCTCGAAGAGCTGACCCGGGGCCGTCTCTCC
>JAFMSA010000481.1:0-2511 GCA_017353855.1 Alphaproteobacteria bacterium | reverse complement strand
TCCCACGAGGCCATGGTCGATGGCGTCCACGAGGCGGTGGCCGACATTGACCGCGTCATAGGGATCTTCAATGCCCTCCTGCGCTTGGTTGAAATCGATTCGGGCGTTCGGCGATCGGGGTTTCGTCGCGTCGATTTGGCGGAAATCGCAACCGAGGTTGCCGAACTCTATGGCCCGCTGACCGAGGAGAAGGAGGCTGCGTTCACCGTTGACGTTGGCAGCGGGCTGGCGGTGAACGGCGATCCTCACTTACTGGCGCAGGCCGTGGGAAATCTGGTCGACAACGCGGTCAAATATGCCCCCCGCCAAGGCGCGGTTTCGCTGCGTGTCACTCGTTGCAACGAGAAAGAGATCGACATCATTGTCGCGGACAACGGGCCGGGAATACCAGACGCCCACAAGCCTCGCGTGACGCAGCGCTTTTACCGCTGCGCATCAAGAAATGAGACGGCCGGCACTGGGCTCGGCCTCAGCCTTGTCGAGGCGGTGGCGCGTTTGCACGATGGCCGCCTTCAACTCATTGATAACCATCCCGGGCTGATTGCCTCATTGAGGCTTCCGGCTGCTCCAGAATCTGTGGAAATTCGCTACGACAGAGCGAGTCGTCCGGAGGGCAAGAAGACCGATGAAATGAATGCAGGCGTGGTCATGACCAAGGTCGGTCCCTGATGAATTGCATTGGCGTGCGATGTCGCCTGGCTATTGATCGACAACGGGATCAGCGCAGTGCCGACGTGTCCGTCGTCTGTGATCCCCTGCTCGTAGCCCTTCGCCCGACGCAAGATTGTCGTCGCGAACGTCGTGTAGAACCTTGAGACTCGATAATCGGACACCTCCGCGGTGATGCCTGCCGAAGTCGATCGGCGGCTTGCCGCGTTATAATTCCCGATCTTCGTCCCGGGTTACGTGCGTAATTGCACCGGATGCCAAATGGATAGACAATCGTGCCGGGCATGTCGGTGGAAGAGGGATTTCGCATGCGATCTGTTGAGCCGTTCACGGCCCCGGTGGTGGAGTCATTATCGGTGCGGGTCGTCGTCGACTCGGTCTTCGACCAGTTCATGCCGAAGGCCACGCATCCGATGGTTGCGATCGAGCACGTCGGCCGCATACACAGTAATCTGAACTCGACGTTGGCCGGCGAATGGGGCCTGTCGCTACATCTCGAATCACGCAATGCGGCGGAGGCAACCACCCAATATCTTCTCGATTTTGGCTACACGTCCGAGGTGCTGGTACGGAATTTTGGCCTGCTCGGGATTGCACCCGAGCATCTCAACGGCCTTATCCTCAGCCACGGACACCGCGACCACTATGGCGGCCTACCGGGCTTTATCGGGCGTTATCGCGACCGAATGCGCGACGATTTACGACTTTTTGTCGGCGGCAAGGAGACTTTTCGAGAGAAATGGGTCGGCTCGCGCGACGAAGAACCGCGCTCCTGGGGCGCGCTCGAGCGCGCAGCACTGCAAGCGGTGCGAGTGGAGACCGAGTGCTGCAATGCGCCACATGCGTTAAAAGGGCCGTTCACGACCGGCAATATCGCGCGCCAGTCGTTCGAGCGGGTGTTGCCCAACACATTGATCGAGCCGACCTCGGCCGATCATTTCACCGACGACGAGCGGCGCGGCCGACTAGTCCCGGATCGCCATCCCGACGAGCATGCAACCTGCTATATCGTGCGGGGTCGTGGCCTCGTCGTGATCTCTTCGTGCAGTCACTGCGGGGTGATCAACGCCATCAGAACTGCGATGGCGGTCTCCGGGGTTAGCAAGCTGCACGCGGTGCTCGGGGGTTTCCATCTGGGCGTCGCACCGCCGGATTACGTAGAGCACACGATCGTGGAGCTGAAGGCGCTCAGGCCCGATGTCGTGATCCCCATGCACTGCACCGGGCGCAACTTTATTGGCAAACTCCGTGCCGAAATGCCTGACCAGCTGATCGACTGGAATACGGGAAGCCGGTTCACTTTCGGTGTGTAAAAAGGGGATCTCGGAGCGAGCCTTACAGAACAAAAGCGCTGTAGCGCTCGACAGCGGTCCGGATATTGGCGATCGTGGCTCGGCGCATCCGCTCGGCGGCTTCTGCGTCATTGCGTCGTAATGCTTCGAGCACCGCTCGGTGATCGTGCAATGCGTGCTGTGCACGGTCGGAGCTTATCAATACGCGACGCACAAAGATGTCCGTCATGTCGCACAGACGGTGCAGGAGATCGGCCAGCGGCGGCGCATCCGCGGCCTCGATCAGCCTTCTGCGGAGTAGTTCATAATGCTGTACGTAGGCGTGAAGGTCCTTGCGCTCGGCGACTGCTTCCATCGGCGCACCAAACAGCTCGATCAGGTCATCCCAGCTCCCCGGCGGGACATTCGCGGCCGCGATCCGGGCACACAGGCCCTCGTTGACTTCGCGCATGTCGAACAGGCGCAGGATCTCCTCGAGAGTACGGCGCCTGACAACGACGCCGCGGTTGGGGTGGCGATCGACAAAGCCGAGATATACGAGCGCATCGAG
>JAFMSA010000480.1 GCA_017353855.1 Alphaproteobacteria bacterium | reverse complement strand
CCTTCGTGGCAACGCTGATCGAGGCCGGCAACACGGTGAGCGGAACCACTCACGAGCCGTGCGACATTGAGGGCCGTCAAAACGAGACGCTCTATGCCACGCTGCTGGGGCGCCGGCGGGACCGCGCGATCATGTTCATCAAGACCTACCAGGGCTCCAACCCGAACTACGGGCGCGTCGCCTATGAAGGCAGTTTGAGCGCCGATGGGACCGAGATCGAGGGGCGCTGGACCGTTCCCGGAAGCACAGGCAAGTTCCTGATGATCCGCTCGGCCGGCAAGGAGGCAGCGATCACGCGCAGAGCATTCGAGCGGGCCTGACCGCCGCCCGCGTTGACAAAACCGTGAAACACCCGCGGAGCCGAGTCACCCTTTGATCTGGCGCCCGGCGCGCACGTCGGCAATCAGGGCCGTAAATGCCTCGAGGCTGATGCGGGCCACATTTGCATAGGTCTCGGTCTTGGAATCGAGCCATTTCTCGGCGTAGCCGATCGCCGTGTGGGCGAGTCGCACCCGGCCGTCGAGCCACGGCCCACCGCCGAACCCGCCGATCACCGGGATGGACACGGCCTTCACCACCGCCGCGCCGGCGACCGGGCCTGAATTGGTGAAATCGAGCATTGACGCACCGGCTGACTCGAGAAGCCTTGCCTGTTCCACCAGCCGCGCGGTCATCTCCGGCGGCGCCACCGCACCCGCCGCGGACTGCGCGCCGTAGGGGATGCCGTACTGCAGCGCCGTCTGCGGCGTCACACCGAACTGTGCGAAGACCGGGATGCCGGCCCGAACGATCGCGCTCACCGCTTCCGGAAAGTCGGCGGCGCCGTCGAGCTTGACCATATCGGCGCCGCCTTCCTTGACGAGGCGGACCGCAGTTCGCACCGCACTGCCGGTTCCCTCCTGGAGCGGACCGAAGGGAAAATCGCAGCTCACAAGGGCACGGGAGACGCCGCGCCGCGCCGCCTTGCACACCACGAGCATCTCATCGAGTGTGACTTCGAGGGGACTTGCGTGCCCCCACAGATTGACGCCGACCGAGTCCCCGACCGAGACGATGTCGATGCCGGCGCGATCGGCGATGCGCGCCATGGGGTAATCCCACGCCACAACGCCGGCAATCTTCCTGCAGTCGCGCTTCATCTGGTGAAGCAGCGGGATGGTAACCTTGGAGTCCATGCTACGCTCGAGGGTCGGTCGATGCCTCCAATGCGGGCCTCACCGGATGTCCGGCCTTGGCCGGTAGACGCAGCTACGCTCTATACCACGCGGATATAGCGGTCTGCGGCACCTGACCGAACTGCCGTGAGCGATCCCGCTCGCCGCAGACCGGATTCCCGGCAACCATGGCGGGAAATATACGTCTATTCGGTCACGCGATGCGGATTATGATATCACATGAGAGGTAAGAGACATTCAGGTAATGCGGCGTTCCAGCCCTTTGATTATTGCCGGGTGGTGCAGGACGAAACCGTCAATGCCTTCCCGATGCGGATGCGCCATAGCGTTGTTGCTCCCGCACTTCGCTGTGAGGCGCTTCCTCCCCCGATCAACCGGGACCATTCGCCCAAAGACCGCCCGCCGTTGTATCTGGACACCGCACGCGGGAACGAAAACGCATGCCACCACCCGCTTGGCAAGAAGCCGCGCCTGCTCCGCTTTGCGCCGGTTTAGCTTGCTAAGCCGCGCGCAGGCTGGGATCGGCCGCATGATCGACATTGCGTCCGAGCGCCTCCAAAACCTGCTCCGCTGTTCCAACCAGCGCGTCGAGAGCATCTCCCGTGAGTCCCACGTTGGGCTGGCTGACATTCAGAATGGCGAGCGCCTCCGGCGGAAATGCGTCCTGCTCGACGAGGCGGCGGACGTCCATGGTGGACGCGTTTGACGCCCCAGAGGTAAGCTCCGACCGTTCCGCCATGCGTGCCGCGGCGGCCTTCTGCACGACCTGGGCGAGCAGCTCCGGCGCCTCCTCGGGAAAGCCGCCGGACACCAGGAGCTTCACCTTCCGTAAGGTCCGCTGGGCTTCCGCAATCAGTTCCCCTGCGATCCCCTCGGGCGCGAACGCATCCGCTTCGGCCGGTGGTTCGGCAAGCACCGGGGACCGGTGAAGCAGGCGCGACTGGTTGGTGAACTGCAGCAGGCCGGAGGCGGCGAAGCGCTGCATGGCGCTCCACACAGTGGGGTCGAGCACATCAACGGCGACGGATTCCACTGCCGACAGACGCGCCGCCTCTGCCGCCAGCATCTGCGGGCCGAGGTCGAGCACCACGAGGAGCTTCGGCCGTCCTTCGGCACCCGGCCGCGCCTCGGCCAACAGCACCTTGTCGCCATGGCGCTCCACAAGATCGGCCACCACGATCTCCTCGGATGAGCATGCCCGAGGCACCGTATGCGTCCCCATGACGGCCTGCATGCGCTCGACGAAGGCGACGCGGCCGGACGGCATCTTCAGCTCCTCGAGATCTCCGGCGCCGTCGATAACGCCATCCGCCAGCGCCTGCTTGCGGCCAAGCAGGTACAACATGTTGTGTTCGATCGAGTCCTCCGTCACCAAATTGATGACGTTGACGGTGCGCATCTGGTTCTTGCGCCAAGCACGAGCGATGCGCTGTTCGACCTTGGCCGGATTCCACGGCAGGTCCATGTTGACGACAGCGCTGGCAACCTGAAGGTTGAGGCCGACGCTACCGCTGTCGGTAGACAGAAACAACCGGCAGGCGGGATCGTGCTTGAACCGGTTGATCTCGGCGCGCCGCCGTCGCTGCGGCAGCGACCCGGAGTGCCATGCTACCTCGATCCCCATCTCGCCAGCGAGTTCGCGGACAAGCGTCAGCATGCGCTCCCACTCGGAGAAGATGATCACCTTGCGATCGCGATCTTCAAGGAGGTCGGTGAGGATGCCCTCCAGCTCCTCAAGCTTGGGGCTGATACGGCACTCCGGGTCAAGGATGGCCGGCGTATCGCAGACCATGCGCATACAGCCGAGCAATATCTGCAGCTTCTCGAGTTCCTTCGGCGTCAGCGGGCGGTGATGGGCTATTGCGAGCAGGCGACGGGCGGGAACGTGGTAGTCCTCGTAGCGCAACCTCTGCTCTTCGGCCATCGGTACGAAATAAGTCTTCACGGTGCGGCCCGGCAACTCGCTTTCGACGTCCGACTTGCGCCGGCGCAGCAACACTGGTTGCAGGCGCTTCCGCAGTTCGGCGAGGTTCTTATAGTCCGCTGGCCTCCCCCGTTCATCGAACAGATAGAACTCGCGATTGAAGCGGAACAGCGGGCCGAGTATTTCAGGGTCCAGATACTGGACGATCGAGTAGACTTCTTCGATGCGGTTCTCGAGCGGCGTGCCGGTCAGCACGAAGGCGTAAGGCGAGCGCAGTGACTTCACGCGTCGCGCCGTCTTGGTCTGCCAGTTCTTGATCCGCTGCGCCTCGTCAAGCACGATGATATCCGGCTTGAGCGTAGCGTTGATCATGTCGGCGTCGACCAGCACCTGCTCGTAGTTGACGATGGTGAAGAACGCCGGATTGCGGTAGGCGGCGTCGCGTTGCACCTTCGGCCCAAACACGAGGCGGGTCGAGCGATCGCAGAACCTGGCAATCTGCTCCTCCCATTCCGCCTTGAGCGACGCCGGGCACACCACCAGTACCCGCGAGACAGCTTTCAGCTTCGCGAGCAGAATGCACGCGGCGATGCCCTGGACGGTCTTGCCGAGCCCCATCTCGTCGGCAAGAAGGGCGCGTTCCCCAAATGCCAGATGGAGCACGCCCTCGCGCTGATAGGGCAAGAGCGGGAACTTGACGATGTTGAGCGTTTCGCGGCCGGCGGCGATCTCGGCCTCGAAAGCAGCACGCGCCTCCACGCGCTGCCGCTCGCGACGACTGCGGTCGAGCCAACAACTGAAATGCCGAGACACCCGCATCATCCCCGCCAGCCGAGCGGATGACTCGTCCCACTCCGCGATCAGGCGCCTGATCTTGTCCGGGTCAGGTGTCAGCCTTCCGTCCGCGTTGAACCAGCGAGCGAGCCAAGCGCGGGCGGGCTTGAAGTTCGTGCCCCCGTTCTGCGCCGGCCATGCGACCACCGGCACCGGCGGCTGCGCGCGGCGGTCGAGGAAAACCTCCACACGCGGACTGGTCACCGC
>JAFMSA010000069.1 GCA_017353855.1 Alphaproteobacteria bacterium | reverse complement strand
GCCCGACCGCTTTGCGCAAATCAAGGCGGATTACGAGAGCAACGGCCCGGGCCGCAGCAATCTGCGCTACGGTTACGTACGCTATTCGGGCTGAGGGAGCCGCCGGTCAGCGCCTCGAGGAGGCGTCTGTGGCTGTTGATTACGGTTGCATGCTTCGGCCGGATTTGCTTGGACAAGGGCGGACAGTGTCCCCCGGGGCGACGACGAGCGCAGGTCTCGCAACGGCCGATCGCGATACGGGGCCTTGAGCATCCTTGTGTCACCGGTGGCGGGGTCAGCATGTTCGGCAATCAGGTCAGGGGCAGCATTCGAGCTGTTTGGGCAGGCGATTATTGCGGCACGAGTGGACAGCCTCGTCCCGACCTATTGCAACGACACGATCGTGTGTGTGCCGCCGGCGATCCCGGCGGATATGATTCGGCAACCGATGGCTCAGACCGGGCGAAAGCTTGCACGGTCTGATCCCGACTATCCGCCGCTCGCGACCCGCGGGCAGCGAGGGCCGTGAGGTCGGCGGCGTGCTCAGGCGCAATCTGTTGCATGCGGCACTCTGCGGGACAGCGGCCGGCTTCGCGATCGCGCCTTCGAAAGCGCAGCAAAAGATGTCGCAGAGTGATGCCGGGTACCAGGAAACCCCGAAGAACGGCCTGACCTGCGCCGCGTGCGCCTTGTTTCGACCGCCGCGGTCCTGCGAGGTCGTGCAAGGGGACATCAGCCCTAATGGCTGGTGCAAATTTTTCGATCTGCCGGACTGAACGGTGCCGGCGATCTTCAGGCAAATTCCAAACCGGAGGGGACGGAAACCGGATCGAGAGTGGACACATGGACACGCCGTGATGCGCTGCGCAGCCGTATCGCGTGCCGGCTGACCGTCGCTGCCGGATGAGGAGATCACGGCACAGACCGGGAAACCCTGTCCTGAGACACCGGGGTTTATACCGCTCGATCAGTGGCAGGCCGAATTTGCCGGCCCCCCTTGTTAACGCCGAGGAGGGGCTTCTAGTCGGACCCGAGAAACTCGGCGAAGTACTCCTCGGCCGTGACCAGCCGTTTGACGATGCCGAGTTCGTAAGCCTGCCGGCAGAAGACCTCGACCGGTACCCGGTTCTTTTCGAAACCGTAGGGGTGAAAATCACCTCCCATTGCCACTTCGGTTTCTTCGAGCTCGATATCAAGCCAGGGTGATGCGTAAGGGAAGCTGCGCTGCGCCGCCGTGAACTGGCCGTTGCAGCGGATGAAAGCGTCGGTGAGGCTTCGCGCGATCCACCTGCTGCATTCCCAGACATCGCGGCGGAGAATCACGAGGTGCTGCGGCGGAAAACAGCCGGTCTTTCGGAAATAGTCGCGTTCGACCGCGCGGATGTCGGGGAAAAGGCGGACGATAGGCCCGTTCACCGGATCGTAGCGCTGCGGCCGCGGCGGGCTGTAAATCGCGTCGAGCTGCGTGTCGATCAGCATCTGCGAGAGGGAACGCCCTGCCGGCGGCCGGTGCACTCCGGCCGGCAAAGCGTAGACGTGAGTGGGTGCGCGCGGAGTATCGATGTCCCCGATCCACCATTCGAGGCTCTCCGGCGGCACATCGATGAACCGCAGAAAATGCCGATACCAGATCGAGCCGCTGGCCACCCAGTCATACATGCCCATGCGCTTGCCCGCCAGGTCGGAGGGTGTGCGTATCGGGCCGCCCTTGCGCACATAGAGGTCGCGTGCAGTGAAATTGCGCAGGGGAAAGACCGGCAATCCGACAAAGCTGCGGTCGCCGTCGGCGATGCGGCGCAGATGGCCCGCCATCGACGCCTCGCCGCCATGTACGCTCGGGTCCTCGAGCGCACGGCGCAGCATCTGCGCACGCATGTCCCAGGATCCGCCGCTGCCGTGGATCAAACTCAGCGCGATACCGTCGGGTTTGATGTCGCCCGCGGCAAGGGGCATCACCCGGGCGTAATCAGCGCAGGTCAGCCTGATCGGGAGATCGGCCATCTGCCGCAGGGCTTACAGGTAGCGGGTCGGCCGGATCAGAGTGCGCCACATATGTGCCGATGGGCTGCTGTCCCAGCCGAGGCCTTCCTCAGGCTGCCGGAAGTTGCGGCCGATGATGTCGGTGAATTCCTCGAGTTCCACGACCACGTTCGGATCGAACGAGTAGAGGTCGTGGACGGTGATCATGCGCGCGGTCATATACCATTTGTGATTACAGGCCCGCCTGTACTCTTCTTCGATATAAGGCTCGGGCCGGTAGTCGGGACCGAAATTCTTCGTGTAGGACTCGGGATACGCATAGCCGACCGACTCGTCGGCGTAGAAACGCAGCGCCTGATGGGCGCGGATCGCCCAGGCAACCTCTTCGTCGACATAGGGCGCCACCATCTGCGCGCCCCAATAGCCGTGATCGGCACGAATAAACCCGATGACTCCGATGTCATGCAGCAGGCATGCAAGAATCACCTTCTCGTTCATTCCGGCCTTGGCTGCGTGCCGAGCACTCTGGAGCAGATGGTTCGCCGGACCGAAACGGTATTTGAAGAAGTCCGTCAGGGTCGGGCGGGGCGGCATCTGCGGAAGCCGCGGATCATCGCCCATCAACATGTATTTGCCCGGGTTTGCCGCGAGCAACGCCGGTCCGTTCGGGATGCTGATATCGCCGTCGGCAAGGTTGAACAGGCGCGATTTGACTATGATCGCATCGAGTTCGCGCATCATGCGATGCTCGAGCGCGTCGGCGCGTTCGGCCAAGCTCATCCCGTCGTTCATTTCCCGATATCCTTTCCGATTGATTGCGGCGAGTGCCGAGGGTAGCAAATCGCAAGTGTCGGCTGCTAGTCTGGCCGAGACCAAGCCAGCGAAAAGGCTCCTCGATATGATCCGCCACTTCGGCGTCCTGATCCCGTCTACGAATACTACCGTTGAGATAGAATGCCGGCTCTTGCCGCCAAGCTGTCAGGCGCATGTCGGCCGGTTGATGACGAGCACCCCCGGCCGCACCTTCTCTCCGAGCCGGGACGAGGACATAGACTATCAGTCACGCCTGTTGGGCACTGCCAGGGTTGAGCTTGTCATTCTGGCGCAGACCTCGGCGAGCTTGTTTGCCGACGACTACGACGAAACCGTCACGCGGCGGATAAGCGACGGCGCCGGAGCCCCGGCGATTACTTCGGCGCAGGCCGTCGGCCGGGCGCTCGGCGCTCTCGGGGCGCGTCGTATCGCCGTGGTTTCGCCCTATTCGCAAGCGGTCAACGAGCGCGCGGCGCGCTATTTCCGGGACAAGCACGGTCTCGACACGCTCGCGCTCGAGGGCTTTGGAGCAACCGATTCCTATGCGATCGGGCAGCTCGGCCCGGAAAATGCGCGCGCCGCGTTCGCACGGATCAACCGCCCCGAACTCGACGCCTTCGTCGTTCCCGGCGGCAATTTCCCGACGATGACATCGATCGCGGCGTGGGAGCAGGAATTCGGCAAGCCGGTCGTGACCACCAACCAGGCCTCGTTCTGGGCAGTGCTGCGCGCGTTCGGAGTCGGCGACGGCCTCCCGGGCTTCGGCCGTCTGCTCGCGGATGTGCCCGGGTAACGGCTAAGCCGGGTAGTAGGCGAATACCGCGGGCGAGACGAAGGCCCAGGTCTCGATGAAATCGCAACACCCGGGCGTGCGGCCGAGTTCCTCCATTGCGCCCAGCAGGCAGAACCAGTTCAGCACCTCATGCTGGCCGCTATCCTCGATCTCGTCGGTCGTGTAGCGGTGCCACGCAGCATAGTCGCCCTTCCTGAGGGCGGTATAGAGGCGGCGGTCGGCAGCGACATCGGGCCAGAGCTGGTGGTGCTTTTCGGTCAGGAAGGAGTGCGACCAGCTCGATGAAGCGACGATAGCGGTTCGCCACGGGCTTTTCGCGATGACGCGCGCCGTCGCAGCGCCGACCTCCATGCAGCGCGCCGGGCTCGGTGACGGCGGGTCGAGGTCGCGGATTTTGTCGCGCAGTGCCAGTGGCAGGCGCAGGCCGTGTGCCGCATTGACCCGGCGGCCGTAGCAATTCACCGAGAACGGCACAAGCGGATAATCGAACCCGACGCGGTCGTCATCAAGCAGCAGGATCGTGTTTTCGAATGCGTGCCCAAGCGGGTGGTGCAGGGGCTTGTAGGCGTAAGCGACGTCTATCCCGGCGTCGAGCAGGCCTGAGGCGAGATACTTGCCGGCCTGACGGTGCCCGCGCAGGCGAAATGTCGCATCGGGCGGCTCGTTCCACGGGTTCCAGCTCGACCGCCTATGCCTCCAGGGCTGAATATCGCGGTCCTCGTAAGCCAGGACGGCGAAGGGCGGCACGATGTCTTCCTTGAAGTTTTCGTATTGATCGTCGCCGAACATCACGATGACGTCGGGCTTGAACCGGTCGAGCGCCCGGCGGGCCTCCGCGAAATGTCGGCGGAAGACCTGGCGTGCATGTCCCGCCGCCTTCGCACCGAAATCCTCGGCAAGCTCCTCGCGCAATTGGGCCGGCCAACGGGCCGGATCCTTCATCTCCGCCGGCATATCGGGGTCCTCGAGCGAGGCCCTCATCATCACGGTCCAGTCCTCGTCGCGACGCAGCATTACCGGCCGGTGCGTGCACCCCAATCCCAGAATTTCAGCCACTCTTCCTCCCTCACATTCTCCCCGGCCGCCGCTGCCGCTGGCGGCTCCTGTTTGTTTCTGACGCGCGCGAGCGAGAGGGCGGCCGCGGGGCAATCCCGCCGCTAGGCCTGCTGCGCGTAGTAGGTGTTGCGCAGCACGCGGCCGGGCAAGGCGCCGGTGTGCTTGCCTTGGTCATAGAGAACCTGGCCGTTGACCACGGTAGCGAAGATACCCTCGGCAGGCTCCCGGATGCGCCAGCCGCCGGCGGGAAAATCGCGCACGACAACCTCGTGGCCGCATTTCACCGTGGCGGGATCGAAGATCACGATGTCGGCGGCCATGCCGGGGCGCAACAGCCCGCGGTCGTAGATCCCGAAGGTCGAGGCCGAATCGAAGGTCAGCCGCCGCACCGCCTGCTCCAGGCTCATGACCTGCTTCTCGCGCACCCATTCGCCGAGGAGCTTCGTGATGTAGCCATAGCCGCCATGGAACTGCACGTGTGCGCCGCCATCGCCCAGCCCGATGACCGCATTGGGATGGGTGAGGATCTTCGTCAGCGCGTCGTCGTCGACATTGTTCTCGGCCTGCAGAAAACGCGTTTCGAGTTTTTCCTCGACGACCAGATCAAGGAAGGCGTCGATCACGCGCTTGCCCTGCTTCTCGGCGATCTGGCCGATCGTTTTGAACTGCATCCATTGGTTCTTTTCGAGCACCGGCTGGTTGACCCACATGTAATTCCACCAGGTCTTCGAGAACCCGACAGCGGTATCGGGCTTGTTGGCGACCGCCTCCTCGTGCAGCTTGGCGCGGATCTCGGGATCGGCGTAGAGCCGCAGTTTCTCGTCGTCCGACATAAGCAGGATCGGATGCCAGGTCGGCAGGCCACGGAACACCTGGCAGTTCCTCATCGTGAAGTCCTGCGTGACGCGGTTCGGGCTGCACATCGGGTAGGCGCGGATACCGAGTGCGGCCGTCTCCTCGACCCGCTTCATGTGTACTTTCCACTCGTCCGGCTTGCGCATCGTCTGGGAGAGGCTGTTGTAGACGACGGTTCGCCCGGTTGCCTCGGCGAGACGGCGGATCATGCCGTCTTTGAGCTCGACATATTGCCCGCCTCCGGCCTGGATCGTACCGGTGCCCATTTCGCGCAAGACATCGCCGAGCGCGAAAATTTCCTTCTCGTCGGCCCACAAAGCCGGGATGTGGACCCCCTGCGGATCAAAGTGGCCCTGTTCGCGCGACACCGACAGACCGAGCGCGCCCGCGCGCATAGCGTCGCGGACGACATCCTGCATCGCCTTGATTTGCTGATCGGTAGCGCCGGGCTTCTGGCAATCCTCGCCCATGACATAGTGGCGCACGGCGGTGTGGCCGATCAGATTGCCGACATTGATGCCCAGAGATTTGTCGAGACGGTCCATATACTGGCCGACGCTCTCCCAGTCGAACTCGACCGTGCGCAATACCTCCATCGGGATCGCTTCGACATAGGAAAGGAATTCCGCGAGCCGTTCCTCGGTGCCCTTGCGCACCGGCGCCAACGAGAGCGAGCAGTTGCCGAAGATCACGGTGGTGGCGCCATGCTCGGGCGAGAACGTGCACAGCGGGTCCCAGGTGACCTGCGCATCGTAATGGCAGTGATTGTCGATAAAGCCCGGCGCGACGGCTTGGCCCTCGGCATCGATCGTGCGCCCGGCGGGACCGCTCAATTTGCCGATTTCGGCGATCTTGCCATCCGCGATGCCGACATCGCCCTGGAAAGCCGGCATTCCGGAACCGTCGACGATCCGGCCGTTGTTGATCAGCAGATCGTATGCCATCGGGTTTTCCTTCCTTCGTTGGGCCAGCCCGGCGCAACCCACGGGCTCACGGCGAGTGTATCGCGCGAAGGGGAGGGCGCAACGCCTATGCGGGCATAATGCGGCGCGCCAGCCATGTCTCCGACGCGGGTGTGCCCGGCAAGAGTGCTGCCAATGGTGGCCGAAGCGCCGGTTCGTGCTAAAGCCTGATCATCCCCGAGTACGATGGAGCGCGCGAAGCCATGACATTGTCCGCCGAGGAATATCACGAACATCTCAGGGCAACTTCACAACGCGCCGGCTTCAGCTTCGA
Source organism: Alphaproteobacteria bacterium (assembly GCA_017353855.1). GTDB lineage: Bacteria > Pseudomonadota > Alphaproteobacteria > ATCC43930 > CGMCC-115725 > AP-15. Next base: position 5,223 of record JAFMSA010000069.1, on the reverse strand, counting down.
TGAGGTCGTATTGCCGCGCGAGATGATCGCGTCCATCGGCGGGCTGCGATTTCGCTATCTGGACTGGGGCAGCGAAGGCCTGCGGCCGGTCCTGTTCCTGCATGGCGGCGCACTGACCGCGCATACCTGGGACCTCTGCTGCCTCGCCTTGCGTGACAGCTTTCACTGCATTGCGCTCGATCAGCGCGGTCACGGTGATAGCGACTGGGCGCCCGACGCCGACTATTCGATCGCGGCGCAACGCGAGGACATCAAGGGCTTTGTCGACGAACTCGGTCTTCCTCGCTTTGTCCTCGTCGGCATGTCGATGGGAGCGATCAATGCGCTGGCTTTCGCGATCCACCACACCCAGAGACTTTCGGCGTTGGTGCTGATCGACGCCGGTCCTGAAGTCAGACGTCCGGGTTCGCGCCGTATTCGGGATTTTGTCAATGGCGGAGCCGAACCGGAGACGCTCGACGCCATTATTGCAAGGGCGCTCGCCTTCAATCCGCGGCGGGACCCGACGATCCTGCGGCGCAGCTTGATGCACAATTTGCGTCGGCAGAGCGACGACACCTGGGTCTGGAAATACGACCGCAAGCGGTTTCAGCAGATGGATCGCGAAGCTCACGCTGCAGAGCGGCGCGGCCTCGCGGACGGCCTTGCCGAGATCACCTGTCCGACACTGGTCGTGCGGGGGGCCGAGAGCGATGTGTTTCACGAGGAAGACGCCGAGCGCCTCGTGCAGCGGCTGCCAGACGGCCGCTATGTCACGATCCCCGGGGCCGGACACACCGTGCAGGGGGACAACCCGAGAGATCTGGCGGCGGCACTGCGCGAGTTTCTCGGCTGAGGCGCGGATTCCTCGCTCACCGCCGCCGGGTGAGTTTGCGGATACGGTGATTGTTGGTGTCGCCGATATAGATCGATCCGTCGGCCGCGACCGCCGCGCCGTGGGGGCGGTCGAGAGAAGCGTCGAGCGCCGGGCCGCCATCGCCTCCGCCTCCCGGCCGACCGCAGCCGGCAATCGCGGCGACCGTTTTCGTGTTTATGTCGATCCGACGGATCAGGTGGTTCTCGGTGTCGACGACCAGCAAATTGCCCTGGTGATCGATCGTGAGTTCTTTGGGGGCATTGAAAGCGGCGGCAAGGGCGGGGCCATCATCACCGCCATAGGCCCTGGCGCCGGTGCCGGCCACGGTCGTGATGATGCCGCTGCGCGGATCTACCGCCCGCAATGTGCTGCCCTGCCGTTCGAGAATGTAGACGGTCCCGTCGGCCGCGACCTTTACTGCCCGGGCTCCGTGTATTCCCGCCATCGCCGCCGGTCCGCCGTCGCCGCGGTGTTCGGCCTCGCCCGTCCCGGCGAAGGTCCGGATGGTTCCCGAGGTAAGATCGACGACGCGCACGCGATGGTCGGCAACATCCGCGATAAAGAGCCGGGTCTGCCCGGGGTCGAGCGCCAGCCCGTTCGGCTCGACCATTGCCGCGCGTGAGGCGGCACCGTTATCGCCGCCGGAGCCTGACGAACCGTTGCCGGCAAAGGTCGTGGCAATGCCTGAGGCGGCGTCGATCCGCCGGACGCAATGGTTATGCCGGTCGGCGACGTAGACATTTCCCGACCGGTCGACTGCAATGCCGTAGGGCTCGTTGAAGCGGGCGCGGGTGGCCGGACCGCCATCCCCCGAGTAGCCCGCCTCGCCGCAGCCGGCGATCGTGGAGATGATATCGCTGCGCGCATCAACCCGACGAATGCAGTGATTGAATGTGTCCGAGAAGCAGAGATTGCCGTCTGCGTCAAAACCGACATCAAACGGGCCGTTCAGCAGGGCACGCGCAGCCGGTCCGCCATCCCCGCGATAGCCTTTCTCGCCGGTTCCGACCGCTGTCGTGATGATCCAGGACTGATCTGCCATGAACTGACAACCCCCCACCGAGAATGCCGCGAGATGGCCAGTCTAACGGAGTTGCACAGACAGGCGAAGCGGCGGGATTACACAAAGGCCGAGCCTTGCGGCAACCGCCGAGCCGCCATCCCGGAAAAGGCGGGACCAGCCTCCGTAACACCGCCGGTTGTCGGCCGGGAGGATCCGGCCGGGCCCGGTCCGCGTAGCGGACGTCTCGCGGCGGCACCTGGCGTGATCAGAAGCGGTCGATCACGCGCCGCGCAGGCTCGGCCCGGTCGGGTGTCGTGAAGTCTCCGATCGACGAATAGCGGGCGACCGGGTCTGCGTCGACGGGGCACCCCATGAGACCGGCAGGTCGTGCGCTCCTCCCGCTTTCATCGGCGATCGCGAGGCCCCGGACTGCGCGGACCGTACTCGCGTTGCGAATTCTGCGAGGACGCATTCGTTCTTTCTCGGGGTCGCTCCGGGTCTCCTCTCGATTGGTGGTGAGCGCCGGTTCGACGCGACCGGCATCGGCCGGGCAGCCCGCACAGCGGGGGCGGCTTGCGCCGATGTTTGCTATTTGCGCGGTCGGCTTGGCGACAGACCGTTCCGCGCGGACAGGCGCCGATGTAGATTGCCCGGTACTGCTATCCTCCTCTCCCTCGCATGAACGGCCCCATGCCTTTGCCTCATACCCCCGCGCGCCGTTCGGGCGCTGCTGCGGTTGCGCTGCTCGCAACCGCGATCCTGCTCGCTGCCGCCGCGCCGGATTCCACCGGCCCGGGTTCTCTTAGAGGGCAGCTGCTGATCGCGGCTCCGACAATAGGTGATCCGCGGTTTGCGCACGCGGTCATTCTGATGGTTCGGGACGACAAGGAGGGTGCCTTTGGCATCGTGATCAACCGTCCCATCGGCAAGCGTCCGATCGCGAAGCTGTTGGAGGCGGCCGGCGATGACGACCCGGGAGTGGACGGCAGCGTGACCGTCTTTGCCGGAGGTCCGGTGCAACCGGAACTGGGCTTTGTTGTGCACAGCGCCGAATATCGCCGCGATGAGACGCTCGATGTCGACGGTCGCGTCGCAATGACGGCGAGCCGACAGATCCTGCGCGATATCGGCCATCACCAGGGTCCCGAGAAGAGCCTCTTCGCATTCGGCTATGCGGGTTGGGGACCCGGGCAGCTCGAGGCTGAAGTTGCCCGCCACGACTGGTTCCTCACGCCGGAACAGCCGAAGCTTATCTTCGATGACGATCGCGGCCGTCTGTGGGAGGACGCGATGGCCCGCCGGACCCGCGAGTTGTAAGGGTTCGCGGCCGGTTGCGCCGCGCCGGTTATCCGCCGGCCACCAGCGTTGCCTCGCGCGGTCTCATTACTGCGACAGCGCCGAGCGAGCGGGCGAGCGCGTCAAGCCGGCGCTGTACTGTCTCGCCGACGAACAGGCTGGTTTGCGGCGGGATCTCGAGCAGGATGGTGCCGTCCGTGCGGCCGACCCAGACCTCGGATAAAAGCTCCATCGTACCGGCGCATAACGTATAAGCCAGCCGCAGCGCCAGGCCCAGCGATCTCGCCTGCTGAGCGCTGTCCTCATCGAGCAGCTGGCCGGTCGCTTCTTTCACCGGGTCTTCGACGGGGCCGCCATAGCGGGCATGCAGTGCGGTCGCCACGAAGACACGATCGGCATGCGTGCTGCCCGCAAACGGCATCGTCAGGCTGCGGATATAGGCTTGCCGGGCGCGGTAGTCGGGATGCTCGCTCCAGGCCAGGTCGCTGAGCCAGCAGGCTGCCCGGTGCCGCCGCGCGGCCCTTTCCGAAAGGTTCAGGAAGAGCGGTGCCGTCCATCGCTGCAGCCTGTCACCGTCGAGGTGAAAGCGGCTCTGGCGCTTGCCGACCGCCATATAGGCGGCAATCAGCAGATCCGACCCGCGATCCTTTGCCGGAATGAGACCGTAAGCGTAGCCTTCGCGCAGCCCGAGAGCCGAAAAGACCACTCGTTGCGGGCTGGCGACGGCGAGCAGCCTGCGCAGAATGAATGCCGCCAGAGGCACCACTTCGAGGCGTTTGCGCGAGACTGTCGTGATCCTTTCGAGCGATTTGCGGGATTGCCGGCCGACAATGTCGAAGAAGCTTTCCGCCTGACGCCGCATCATCGTGTACTGGTGAACGACGTGCAGCGGGTATTTGGTGTGTTCCATGTGCAGACGGGCGATGGCGCGCGCCGCACCCCCCACGAGGTACAAATCCTTTCCGTTCGCCGCTCGCAGGACGGGCGCGGAGTGGAGCGCCTGTTCGACCGTTTCGGTGAGTGCCTTGGTGCTGTCGCCGAGTTCGGCGAGGCGCAGCGGCCCGAGCGGTAGACTGACCCCTTGGCCGAGGGTGTGCCCTGCGAAAAACGAACCGGGCCTTACCCGAACCAGTTCGACGCTGCCGCCGCCGAGATCCGCGACGACCCCATCCGCCTCGGGGATGCCGGCAATCACCCCGATCGCTGACAGGCGCGCCTCTTCCGCGCCGTCGATGATCTTGACCTGTACGCGGCACTGACGTTCGACCTCGGCGGCGAAAGCTTCTCCGTCGCTGGCCTCGCGCATCGCCGCCGTCGCCAGCACTGCGAGATGATCGACACCGAGCGCCCGGGCGAACGCAACGAAACGTCGCAGATTGACGAGAGCGAGTGCCGTCCCTTCGGGGTTCAAACGGCCGGTCGAAGCGATCCCGCGCCCGAGACCGCACATCACCTTTTCGTTGAAAAGGGGAAAAACCGCAGCGCCCAGTCTTTCGAAGACGACGAGACGCAGCGAGTTCGAGCCCAGGTCAATGACGCCGATGCGTTCGGCGGCCATTTGCGGGTTCCGATCGGACACTGCAATCAGCGTTTGACGACCCTGGGCTGAGCGCGCCGCAGCCCCGTACCGCGCCCGGACAGGCTCGGATTGGTCATGAAATAGCTAAGTGCGGAGAAGGACGCCTGACCGGCGGACGCACGCTTATACGCACCGGAAGGCGACAGGTTCCAGCTGTGCAAACTGTCCCGGAGGTTCGCCACCATGATTTCGTCCAGCACTTGGCGGTGCACCGTGGAGTTTTCAATCGGCACCAGAGCCTCAACGCGCGCGTCGAAATTGCACGGCATCCAGTCGGCCGAGCTGATAAACACCTTCGCCTGCTCCGAGGGCAGCGGCTCGCCATTGCCGAAACAAACGATACGCCCGTGTTCGAGGAAGCGTCCGATGATGCTCTTGACGCGGATGTTGTCGGACAGTCCCGGGACGCCGGGACGCAGGCAGCACGCGCCGCGCACGACGAGTTGGATGCGCACGCCCGCCTGCGAGGCCCGATACAGAAGGTCGATA
>JAFMSA010000068.1 GCA_017353855.1 Alphaproteobacteria bacterium | reverse complement strand
CGTAGAACAGGTTCTTGTTTGACCATTCGAAATCGAAGGCATAAGCGAGCGCCTGGCGCACCCGCGGGTCCTGGAACAGCGGGCGCCGCAGGTTGAACCCGAAGCCCTGCATGCCGCTCGGCAGTTCGTTGGGGATCTGCTCCTTTTTGATCAATCCGGCGCGGAGGGCGGGGCTGTCGTAGCCGGTCGCCCAGGATTTCGAGGAGTTTTCGCGCCGTACGTCGTATTGGCCGGCCTTGAACGCTTCGAGCGCGATCGTGGCGTCGCGATAGTAGTCGTAGCGCATCACATCGACGTTATTGCGACCCTTCATGACCGGGAGATCAGCCGCCCAATAGTCCGGGACCCGCCGATACGTGATGCTGCGGCCGGGATCCACCGATTGGATCTTGTAAGGGCCACTGCCGAGCGGCGGGTCGAGCGTTGTCTTTTCGAAATCCCGCCCGGACCAGTAGGCCTTTGAAAGCACCGGCATCTGCCCGAGGATCTGCGGCAGCTCGCGGTTCTCGGCGGATTTGAAATAAAATCGGACGCCGCGTTCGCCCTCCTTCTCGACTTTCGTGACGTCGCCGTAATAGGACCGGTACATCGGATGGCCCTTCGCCCGCAGGGTCTTGAAGGTCCACACGACGTCTTCCGGCGTCATCGGTGTCCCATCGTGAAATCGCGCCTCTTTGCGCAGCGTATAGAGCACCGAGCGCTTGTCGGGTGCCAGTTCGATGGTCTGCGCGACGAGCCCGTACTCGCTTCCGGGCTCGTCCTCGGAGGGCACCGTCAGCGTGTCGAAGATCGCGTTGACGCCTGCTGCCGGCACCCCTTTGACAACAAAAGGGTTGAGGGTGTCGAACGTGCCTATAGCCGAAAGACGCATCGTTCCGCCCTTCGCAGCGTCGGGGTTCACATAATCGAAATGCTTGAAATCCGGGGGGTACTTCAGATCGCCAAACAGCGACATCCCCGGGGTGGCGGCGTGCGCCGCAGCACCCGGTCCGACCGCCAGGAAAACGGCGAGGATTATTGTCGTAACGGTGCGCATCATCGAATGTCTCCGGGGCGCATGCCCCGGCCTTCGGACCCGGGGAGGAGCCCCGCCGCAAGGACGGGCACTCCCCGGGTTTTGCCGGGCAGCGTTGGCGACAGGTCCGTTTCGTCCCCACCCGGGGGTTTGTCTGCGGCCTGTCCTTCAAGGGGTCCGAACAGAGGAGGCATTCGGACGCTGGTGTTGAACTTCCCGGTCAACGTCAGTCTCCAGCTACCTTCCGACTTAGGCTGGCAAGCGTAGGCTTCCGAGAAGGCCCCCGGCTCTTAGCCGCGGGGGTTTCTAATTTACTCCGAGGAGAGCCCTCGCGGCTTGATAAGGACGGCGATCGCCTGCCATCAGGGCACGGCCTTCGGAAGCAAGATCGAGAGGCGCCCCCCGCCAATCGGTGGCGACCCCCCCTGCTCCTTCAATGATCGGAACCATCGGGCAAAAATCGTACGGCTTGAGGTCGGCTTCAAGCACGAGATCTATAAAGCCGGCAGCGAGCAGGCCATAGGCATAGCAATCGGCTCCGAAACGCGTCAGCTTCACGGCGCTCGAGACGCGGCGGAAAGCCGCAGCGTCGCTTCCCTTGAACATATCGGGGGTCGTCGCGAAGAGCGTGGCCGAAGTCAAGCCGGGACAACTGCGGCAATGGATCTCGGCGCCGTTTAGCGTTGTCGGACGGCCCGCAATCCCAACCCAGCGCTCACGCGAAATGGGCTGGTCGATGATCCCCAGGATCGGTTTCGCAGCCCGTGTGAGCCCGATCAGCGTGCCGAACAGCGGCACGCCGCTGATGAAGGATTTCGTCCCGTCGATCGGGTCGAGCGTCCAGATGAATTCGGCATCCTCGCGCACGCGGCCGAATTCCTCGCCGAGAATACCGTGAGCCGGGAACTGCCCCGCGATCAGGGCCCGCATCCTCTGTTCCGCCGCGCGATCGGCGGCGGTGACCGGCGTCAGATCGGGTTTGTCGTCGACCGCGAGAGGGGTCCGGAAATAAGGGCGGATCAGTTCGCCGGCGGCATCGGCCAAACGGAGCGCAAGGGCAAGGAAGTCGTCGAGCGCGTCCGGCAACACGGGTTATCTTGTCACGCCGGCGGGGCCGCTTGTGAGGAATTCGCGAGGGGGCGCGAATCCGGCAGCGGCCTGTCGCCGTCCGCGGGCTTCAGCCCGCCGACCATTTCCGTGAGAAAACCCCGAACCGATGCCCGTCAAACCCATTTTCCTAACGAATACAATGCGTTACCGGAGAACACCGGCCTGTGCCGCAGGATGATCGAGGCCACCGAAGCGAGACGGCCGATGGATCCTGGGTTCACGCGCTCGTAGGGCCGGTGTCCCGAGCGGAAACAGACCCCGTCCATCGCAAAGATGAGAACAAAGCGCGGCGACTTGTCCGACGACTATTTCAGCGATTCGAGATAGGCGATGACGTTGGCACGATCCTCGGCTTTGGGCAAGCCGGCAAACGTCATCTTGGTGCCCTTGATCAGGGATTGCGGTTTCCACAGCCACTGGTTGAGTTTGTCCGGGTCCCATTTTTCGCCTTTATGCGCTTCCATCGCGGCAGAAAACTGAAAGCCGGGAACGGCACCCATATTCTCTTCAGTCACGCCCCACAAATTGGGGCCGATTTTGTTTGGCCCGCCCTTCTCGAAGGTATGACATGCGGTGCAGACTTTGGCGATCCGCTCCCCCTTCTTCGGGTCCGCCTTGGCAAGCAGCGGCCCGATCGGTTCGGGTCCGGCGGCAGCGGCCTGCTGTGCGCCGCTCGGGCTGGCCGGAGCCGGGCTCCCGGCCGGAAGGAAAGCGGGCTTTGCCGGCTCAGTCGGGCTGACGAGCTTGCCGGCAAGAATGCCGGAGACCATCGCGACAATCATCGCGGTGAGCACCGACGCGATGACTTTGTTCCATTCGAAAGACGACATCGATGTCACTCCGACCCAGCCGGTCGGCAGAAAATCGAAATCCCCCGACAGCTCGCCTGAATTATCACGCTTTCGGCGACCGCACGAACCGGGCATCTTGTCGCTGCTTTACATTCGGATAAGCCTTACTGTGCTCCCCAGGAACCCGATTATCCTTATACCGTCCCGGCTCGCCGCTACGCGTTTGCCGGGCAAGCCGCTCGCCGACATCGCCGGAACGCCGATGATCGTCCGTGTCTGGCGCTGCGCCGTTGCCGCGGAGGTGGGACCCGTCATCGTCGCCTGTGGCGACCGCGCGATCGCTGAGGCCGTCACAGCGGCAGGTGCTCGGGCGGTCATGACGGACCCCGGCCAGCCGACCGGATCGGACCGCATCCATGAAGCGATCGGGCGTATCGACCCGGACCGACACCACGACGCCGTGATCAACGTGCAGGGCGATCTGCCGATGCTGGATCCGGCCGCGATCGGCATCGCTGTCGCCGGGCTCGCGGACCCAGATACCGATATCGCGACACTCGCAGCCCCGATCACAGATAACGCCGCACTTCATGACACCGGCGTCAACAAGGTGGTGGCCGGCTTTACCGAGCCGGCTCGCCCGGCCCGCGCGCTTTATTTCAGCAAGGCGATCGTGCCGTGGGGGCCGGGACCGTACTACGAGCATATCGGGCTCTACGCCTACCGGCGTGCGGCGCTCGAGCGCTTCGTCGGGCTGCCGCGCGGTATACTCGAACAGCGCGAGCACCTCGAGCAATTGCGCGCGCTCGAAGCCGGGATGCGCATCTCGGTCAGCTTGATCGACCCGGCGCGCCTCGGGGTACAAGTCGACACCCCGGCCGATCTCGCTCGCGCCCGCCGGCTCCTGGAGGGTCCTCAAACTGATGCCGGAATTACCTGAAGTCGAAACGGTCCGGCGCGGACTTGCGCTAAAGATGAGTGGGCGGTGCATTACCCGCGCCGAGCTGCGCCGGCCGGATCTGCGGCGGCCGTTTCCGCCGGCGCTCGCTGCCCGCCTCGACGGCGCCCGCATCGGTGCGCTTCGCCGCCGCGGGAAGTACATATTGATAGAACTCGACGCGGATGGGGTGCTGCTCCTCCATCTCGGGATGTCCGGACGCGTTACGGCGGGAAGCGCGGCATTGCCGGACGCCGTGCACGATCACGTTGTGCTGAGGCTCGATGACGGAACCGTCATTCGTTTCAACGATCCGCGCCGCTTCGGCTTGCTCGACTACATCAAACGGGGTGAGGAGGGTCAGCACCCGCTACTCGCAGGGCTCGGGCCGGAGCCGCTCGAAGATGGCTTCAACGGCTCTTACCTCGCCGCGTCGCTCGCCGGCAGGATGACCCCGGTCAAATCGGCGCTGATCGATCAGCGGATCGTCGCGGGGCTCGGCAACATCTACGTTTGCGAGGCGCTCTATCGCGCCGGCATCTCGCCGCGCCGTCTTGCGGCCTCGATCGGCCGGCCGCGCGCGGAACGGCTCGTCGCCGGGATACGATCGGTGTTGACCGAGGCGATCGAAGCCGGCGGATCCTCGCTGCGCGACTATGTCCAAGCCGATGGCGAGCTCGGCTATTTTCAGCATCGCTGGGCTGTCTATGGGCATGAAGGCGAACCGTGCCCCGGTTGTGACTGCGGCGACGGCGTGCGCCGGATTGCGCAGGCCGGCCGGTCCACATTTTATTGTGCGAAGAGACAGCGCTAAGAGGGCCAAAGGATCACCGACTCGCGCCGAATAAATTTGGCGGCGGCTTGTCAGTCGAGGAGATGCATCTCTCTCTCCCACAATAGGCCGGTTGAGGCTAGCCGGCAGATGCCGCGGCAGGCCCGCCGTCGCACGAGCGCAGACTGCCAGAAAGCCCGCGCTGGCGGTCGCCCGCCACTGCCTGCGACGGCATGTCGACGTTCCGCCAAACCACCCAAACTGGTAAACCGTCAACCCAGAAGGAGTGCCTCGTTATGCGCTTCGCGTTCGACGATGGGGAGTGTAGCCGTATGCTCTCTTTCGTACGATCTGCAACGGACTGCTCCCCCACCAAACATTTGGTGCGTGTCTCAACCCGGAGGCCAAGATGAGCGAGCTGCCGGATTTCCAGAATATCCTTGTCGAGCGGCGCGGCGCCGTCGGCCTCATAACGCTCAATCGGCCGGCCGCACTCAATGCGCTGAACGCGGCGCTGATTACCGAGCTTGCCGCAGCTCTGGATGAGCTCGAGGCCGACGCGGCGGTCGGTGCCATTGTCCTGACCGGCAACGAAAAGGCATTCGCCGCCGGAGCCGATGTCAAGGAAATGCTCTCGAAGGACTATCCCGAGATTTACCGCGAGGATTTCATAACGCGCGGCTGGGAGCGGATCGGCCAATGCCGCAAGCCGGTCATCGCTGCGGTAGCCGGCTTCGCGCTCGGCGGCGGGTGCGAGATCGCGATGATGTGCGACATCGTCATCGCCGCCGACAGCGCGCGTTTCGGGCAGCCCGAGATCACCCTCGGCACGATGCCGGGAGCGGGCGGGACTCAACGCCTCACCCGCTTTGTCGGTAAAGCCAAGGCGATGGATTTGTGCCTGACGGGCCGGACGATGGATGCGGCCGAAGCGGAGCGCGCCGGTCTCGTTAGCCGCGTCGTGCCGGCAGCGGATCTGGTCTCCGAGGCGGTCACAATCGCCGACCGCGTCGCCGCGATGTCGCAGCCGATCGCTATGATGGTCAAGGAAGCCGTCAATCGCGCCTATGAAACGACGCTCGCCGAGGGTGTGCGCTTCGAGCGGCGGCTGTTTCACGCGAGTTTCGCGACCGAGGACCAAAAGGAAGGCATGGCCGCCTTCATCCAAAAGCGCAAGCCGGTCTTCCGCAACCGGTGACCCTACCGGGGGGCCGTTGATGACGCTGTCTCGCCTTCCATCCAAGCGTCTCGGAGTTCACCACCGTTGATGGCGATTACGCTCATTGAAACAAAGCTCGACATCGCCTGCGTGCCGCAAATCTTCGTGGCGGTCTCGGGGAGAATTCCAGGTTTGCGTCGGATAATTAACTGTTCGGCTTAACGATCGCTGGCCAATGGTCCTTACCTCACTGGTCCGATGTAAGCCGGCATTGTGCGCGCAGTATCGGGGGAATGTGCGGCCGGCCGGGCCATGATCCGATAGGGAAGGAGGGTGCTTATCTGCCCGATAGGTTCAACCGGTCGCGTCTTTATCGGTGTGGCGCAGGTGAACCACCGGGTCGATCGCGACCACGCGGTGCAGTGCGGTCCAGATCTTGCGCAAGATCCGTCGCGCGGGTCGCGCGACCGCACGATGAACCAGCTCCGAAGCGATGGTCCTTTGGTCATCCTGGCGCAAGCTCGCCATTCCATGGCGGCGGAAATTCGCAACCCAGAGATCCACCAGCTGCCTGCGCACGGCGAACTCGGCGGCGACGGCGGCGCTCGAGCGGCCGTCGACGAGAACGCGCTGGACAATTTGACCGCGTTGGGCGGCAGTTAACGTGCGCTTGGCTGATGCAGCATTCTTCATGCTTCGCCAACACGCGGGGGCACACGACAATTCCCTGGACCCGGGTGGAGCGCTCAAGCGGTAACGTCGACGACGATTCGGCCGCGTATCCTGCCCGCGAGAATCTTCGGCGCGAGTTCGGGTAAAGCCGTGAGCGGCACCGTACTGGTCATCCGGTCGAGCTTGTCGAGGGGCAAGTCGCGCGCCAGACGCCGCCATGCCTCAACCCGCTCGCGGAGCGGGCACATCACCGAATCGATGCCCAGCAGGTTCACGCCACGCAGCAGAAACGGGATCACGGATGCCTGCAGGCCACTGCCGCCGGCGAGACCGCAGGCCGCGAGGCTTGCTCGGTATTTGAGCTGTGTGAGAACACTCGCGAGCGTTGTGCCGCCGACGGCATCGATCGCGCCGGCCCAACGCTCGCTGTCGAGCGGTCTTGACGGTTGTGCCGCCAGCGTCGCACGGTCGAGCAGGTCGGCGGCGCCGAGCCCGGTCAGGTATTCGCGTTGTTCGGGACGCCCTGTCGAGGCGATCACCCGATGACCGAGCTGCGACAACAGTGTCACCGCGACGCTGCCCACGCCGCCTGCGGCTCCCGTGACCAAGACCTCGCCGGTGCCCGGCTGCAGCCCGTGCCGCTCCAGCGCCATGACAGCGAGCATCGCGGTGAACCCGGCGGTACCGATCGCCATCGCGTGCCGGGCGCTCAGCTCCCGCGGCCGGCGCACGAGATAGGAGGCCTTGACACGTGCTTTTTCGGCGTAGCCGCCCCACTGCGCTTCACCGACCCGCCAGCCGGTCAAGACCACCGGGTCGCCCGGCTTGAACTCGGGCGACTCCGAGCGCTCGACGATACCGGCAAAATCGATGCCCGGGACGTGGGGAAAATTGCGCACGAGCCGGCCAATACCCTGCAGGATCATCCCGTCCTTGTAGTTGAGGGTCGAGTATTCGACCGCGACGGTGACCTCACCCGCCGGCAGCCGGGCCGCATCGACCGCCTCGATCCGCGGGACGAGCTTGCCGCCCTCCTCGTGCAATACGAGCGCCCGAAATTTCGTCATGTTGTCGTTCACTGCCAGTAAGCCTCTCTCTCGCAAAGCCCCTCTCTCACATTGCGGGAGATGGCGGGGCCGTCAGCCGAAAAGCCCGCGGGCCTCGTCGGAGGGGATCGGAGGATGAGCGCGCACACTGCGCGGCTTCACCTGCGGCCCCTTCAGCACGATCCGTTCCCCGTCCGCGAGCGGGGGAAAGGGGAGGCGGATCAGGCCCGCAACGGCTCGAGAATGCTGACGAAATTGGCGACGGCCGCGCCGCCCATATTGAAGACCGCGGCGAGCCTCGCGTCCCGAACCTGGATCCCGCCGGCGCTGCCGGTGAGCTGCATCGCTGCCAGGACGTGCATTGACACGCCGGTCGCGCCGATCGGGTGGCCCTTGGACTTCAGCCCGCCCGACGGGTTGACCGGCAATCTGCCGTCCTTTTCGGTCCAGCCCTCGAGAATGGCGCGTGCCCCCTGCCCTTTCGGAGTCAATCCCATAGCCTCGTATTCAATGAGTTCGGCAATCGTGAAGCAGTCGTGAGTCTCGACGAGGTCGAGATCCTCGAGGCCCAGTCGGGCTGCTGACAATGCGCGCTGCCAGGCAAGCTGCGGACCTTCGAAGGCGACGACGTCGCGCCGGCTCATCGGCAGGAAATCGTTGACCTGCTCGGCTGCCCGGAAGACCACCGCCTTTTTGAGGCTCAGCGCCGTAGCGGTGTCGGCGAGCACGACCGCGGCCGCGCCGTCGGACACGAGCGAGCAATCGGTTCGCTTCAATGGACCCGCAACGATCGGGTTCTTGTCGCAAACAGTACGGCAGAATTCGTAGCCAAGATCCTTGCGCATCTGGGCAAGCGGATTGGCGACCCCGTTCTTGTGGTTCTTGGCCGCAATGCGCGCCAGCGCATCGGACTGGTCGCCATAGCGCTGGAAATAGTTCTGCGCGATCTTGCCAAAGATGCCGGCGAAGCCGCCCTCGATCGCTTCCTCTTCCTTTCGGTAGCTGGCGCCCAACAGGATGTCCCCGATCTGCGCGCCGGAAACTTCGGTCATCTTTTCGACGCCAACGATCAGCGCGAGACGCGCTCGGCCTGCGGCGATTGCGTTCAAGCCCTGATGGATCGCGGCCGAGCCGGTCGCACAAGCGTCTTCCACTCGCGTCGCCGGCTTGAAGCGGAAGCCGGGATCGGCCTGGAACACCAGCGAGGCCGGGAACTCCTGACGCACGAAGCCGCCGTTCATCGTGCCGAGAAAGACCGTGTCGATATCGGCCGCGGTTACCCCGGCATCGCTCAGCGCGGCCTCGGCCACCTCGACGATCAAGGCCTCGATGTCTCTGCCCTCGTGCCTGCCGAATTTGCTGTGCGCCCAGCCGACGATGCACCCGTTCATCCTGCCCTCCAAAGTGCCTTTGCGGACCATAGCAAGCCCGCCTCAACCTCTCTATCCTGATATGGGGTGTCCTTGGGCAAGCGATATGGTGGAACCACCCGACACGATCACGTTGCGCCGTCCGGACGATTGGCACGTTCACCTGCGCGACGGCGAGATGCTCGCCATGGTCCTTCCGTTTACCGCGCGCCGGTTCGCCCGGGCGATTGTGATGCCAAATTTGCTGCCCCCGGTCCGAACGGTCGCGACAGCGATCGGCTATCGCCGGCGGATAATGGCGGCGCTGGCCGCGGGCGCGGATTTTACGCCGCTGATGACCTGCTATCTGACCGACGGAACCGACCCGCAGGAGATCGCACGCGGCTATCGGGATGGCGCCTTCACGGCGGTAAAGCTCTACCCGGCGCGGGCCACGACCAATTCCCAGTTCGGCGTTACCGATTATGACCGGATCATGCCGGTCCTGGAGTGCCTCACGGATCTTGGCATGCCTCTGTTGGTCCATGGCGAGGTCACCGACCCTGAAGTCGATGTGTTCGACCGCGAGGCCGTATTCATCGAACGCGTATTGGGCCCGCTGCGGCGCCGCCTGCCGGAGTTGCGGATCGTGCTCGAGCACATCACAACGACGCAGGCAGTCGACTACGTCAGCTGCGGCGATGCGAACCTGGCAGCAACGATCACCGCGCATCACCTGGTAATCAACCGCAACGCTATCTTTGCCGGCGGGATCCAGCCGCACCTCTATTGCCTCCCGATCGCCAAGCGCGACAGGGACAGACGTGCGCTGCGCCGTGCGGCGACGTCGGGCAACCCCAAATTTTTTCTCGGCACCGACAGCGCGCCGCACGCCATTCCCGCCAAGGAGGCGGCGGTCGGTTGCGCCGGGATATTCACCGCGCCGTGCGCGCTCGAGATCTACACCGAGGTCTTCGATGAAGAGGGTGCGCTCGATCGGCTCGAAGCCTTTGCCGCGCTGAACGGCCCGGAATTCTACCGGCTTGCGCCAAACGAAGGGCGGATTACCCTGCAGCGAAAGCCCGCCTTGGTGCCCAAGCGGATCGGCCAGGCCAGTGCGGCCGTCGTTCCTTTCCGCGCCGGCGAGGAGGTGCGCTGGCGCCTTGCGGAATAAATTTCTGCCGGCGGTTACAGCGTCTCCGCCAGAGCGGCGGCTGTATCGGGCGGCAGCGCGGCACGCTCGATGTGGCGCCGGTGCCATAGCGCGTAAAAGAGGAGATTCCATGCCGCCCGGGCGGCACGCTTGTGAGTGGCGGCGGCGAACAGGCGTTCGACTGCGTCGGGCCGGCATATTTCGCGTATGGCCGCCGAGCGCGCGACGAGCGGTCCGAGTTCGTCGGCGCGCCGGGCAATCCAGCGCGCTACCGGCACGGTGAGGCCGCGCTTGCGCGCGAAAGCCCGAGCTTCGGGAAGGCGGTCGGCGAGCCAGCGCCGCAACAGCCACTTGCCCAGGCCTCGCCTGATCTTGAGGTCATCCGGCAGGCGAAAAGCGAGCGCCGCCACCTCGGTGTCGAGATACGGGGTGCGGCCCTCCGTGCCGTGCGCCATCAGGCAGCGATCGAGCTTGACCAGGAGATCGTTCGGCAGCCAATCGGCGCAGTCGACCGCCTGCGCTACCTGCAACGCCGTGCGCCGGTGGCCGCCACTACGCGCCTCGGCAGCGGCGATGCCGTCGCGCCAGCCGGCAGTTTCGCCGCGCAAAATGCCGAGACCGTCGAGCACGCCGCGAGCATGCGGCATCCGGCCGCCCGCCCACCAAGGGCGCACCACGCTGCGGTAGCGGCCGTAGCCGGCGAACAGCTCGTCGCCTCCCTCGCCGGACAGGATGACCTTGATTCCCGTTTGGCGCGCCGCACGAGCAAGCGCCCAAGTCGGCAAGATCGCATAGTCGGCGACCGGGTCATCGATCACGGAGACGATTTCGGGGAGCCATCTCCAGAAATCCGGCTCATCGAACAGGATCTCGATATGCTCGGCGTCGACCGCCTGGGCGGCGGCTCTGGCGCTCGGACGTTCGTCGGCGACGTCGCTCGCCGCAAAACCGATCGTGAAGGCCTTGAGCGGTCGCTCGGCAAGCCGCGCCATCATCAGCAGCATCGCCGTTGAATCGATGCCGCCGGAAAGAAACATTCCGAACGGAACGTCCGAGCGCTGGTGGATGCGCACGCTCTCGGCGATGACGGCGTCGAGCCGGGCGAGAGCCTCTTGCTCGTCGATTGCCAGAGGTCCTCCTTCGGGCAGCGCGCCGCGCCGCCGGCGCTCGACGATACGCCCCTGGCGCACGACCACCGTCTCTCCGGGAAGGATCCGACAAATGCCTGCAAATATCGTCTCGCGGCCGGTGGTGAACTGCATCTGCACCAGCTCGTTGCGCACTGATTGGACCAGCTGCGGCGAAACAATGCCGGCCTCGATCAACGCACTCGGCTGCGATGCAAAAGCAAGGGCGCTCGGCGTCTCCGCGTAGTAGAGCGGCTTGATCCCGAACGGATCGCGGGTAAGTACCAGATGGCCCGCTGCCGGATCGTGCAGCGCGATCGCGTACATGCCGCGCAAATGCGCGGTGAAGTCGAGCCCATAGCGGCGATAGAGGTGCAATGGCGGCTCGCAGTCCGATTGCGTCGAGAACGCCGCCGGACGGCCGCAGCCCAGCTCGCTGCGCAATTCGAGATAGTTGTAAATTTCGGCATTGGCGACCAGCGCAGCCCCTGCCGGTTCATAGAGCGGCTGATCACCGGTCACCAGGTCGATTATGGCGAGCCGGGTCTGTACCATTCCGACATCGCCGCAGCGGTAGTGGCCATCGCCGTCCGGGCCACGATGCCGCAGCACAGCCGCCATTGCCTCCAGGGGCGCCGCGGGCGCCGGGGCACCGTCCCGCGTCATCAACCCCGCGATCCCGCACATCAAGAGGCAACCCGGTCGAAAAAACGACGATAGCGGGCGACCACGGCGTCTTCGGTGAATTCCGCCTCGTAGGCTCGCCGTCCGGCTCTCGCGAGCCGGGCGCGCAGCCCCGGGTCTTC